>CAZRMH010000162.1:0-16729 GCA_964600935.1 uncultured Candidatus Obscuribacterales bacterium | reverse complement strand
GATTACTGATAACCAGGGTATCTCGCCTGGTGTGCTATCCTTTGGCTTTCGCCAGCCCCGCGTCAAGTCAAGAGTAGATGGTAAAGTCGGAAGCCGTGGACGTATCGAAGTTAAAAATCACAGTGGCTGGCTTGAGCGATGTTGGCTTAATGCGGTCCGAGAATCAGGATCGGCTGTTCATCAGCAAAGACAAACGCATACTCGTTGTCGCTGACGGCATGGGTGGGCACAATGGTGGATCGGTCGCCAGTCAATTGTTCGTCGACTGGTTTGAAACTGAGAGCAAAATTAGCGGGCCCGGTCTCGGTAATCGACGTGCAATCAAGAACTGGTCGAATCGAGTTGTCACTCAAGCTAACGCCGAGATCTACAAGTGGGGGCGAACCGAGCTTGATCTCTGGGGCATGGGGACGACCGGTGTGGTGCTGATCGTGGCTGATGACTTTGTTCATTGTGCTCATGTCGGTGACTCGAGAATCTACCGGATGCGCAAGGGCAAGCTTTTGCAATTGACCAAAGATCATTCAGCCGTTCAGGACTTGATTGATAGTGGTGAGATTGGTGAAGAGTCACGCAAAGGCCATCCGCGCTCGCACATTGTCACACGCTTCGTTGGCGATGTTGCCGTCAACGTCGAACACCATGCTTACAAATGGCAAGAAGGCGATCTCTATCTTCTCGCCTCCGATGGACTCACCGACATTGTCGAAGATGCTTACATTGAGTCGGTCATGGCCAGCAGGATGAATGTGAAGCGCATGTGTGCCGAGCTTGTAGATCGAGTTCTGGTTTCTGGTGCGCCGGACAATGTCACTGTTTTGATCGCGTCGCTCTAGTCGCAGCTGTTCACAAACGAGACCTAAAGTCTCAATTTTTTCCATATCCAGTCCCGTCAGGGACTGGTTCGATAAACATAATCTCGGAGTTCGTCTATGCACGAAATGAACTTCCTCCAGGACATGCTCGTCCTGTTTGCGCTGGGGACGTTCACGGTGGTGCTATTCCATCGTGTGAACCTCCCGCCAGTGCTGGGTTTTCTGCTTACGGGTGTGCTCTGCGGACCTTACGGTTTCAAGCTCGTCGACAACATCGCAGAGGTTGATGCTCTTGCTGAGTTAGGCGTGGTGCTGCTTCTGTTCACCATTGGTATCGAGTTTTCGTTTGAGAAACTCAAAAAGCTCAGACGGTTTCTATTGATCGGTGGTAGCCTGCAGGTGGTGGGGACGATCGCTGCGACTGCAGTGTTGGCTGGTGTCTTCGGTGTGTCCGGTGGAACGGCTATCTTCCTGGGAATGCTGGTCGCGCTGAGCAGCACGGTCCTTGTCGTCAGACTGCTGCAGCACCGTAACGAGATGAATGGCGGTCACGGGACCCCTACCGTCGGCATTCTTGTCTTCCAAGACCTCTGTATAGTGCCAATGGTCTTGGCCGTTCCGTTCCTCGGCGGAACCGAACTCGACTTCACCAAGATCCTCTTGCTGACCGGCAAGTCGGTTTTGTTTGTAGTGGTGGCTGTTGCCTGCGCGCGCTACATGGTGCCGTGGTTGTTAGACCACGTCGCCAATACGCGCAAACGTGAGGCGTTCGTTCTCAGTATCATGTTGCTCTGTCTGGGCACCGGATTTGCCACCTCACAGGTTGGTCTGTCGCTGGCCCTGGGCGCCTTTCTTGCCGGTCTGGTGATTTCGGAATCGAAGTACAGTCATCAGGCGTTCAGTGATATCTTGCCGTTCCGGGAAGTTTTCAATTTCCTGGTGTTCGTGTCGATCGGCATGATGTTTGATGCGCGCACATTGTTGACCGAGCCTCTCCTGATCGGCGGCGCGTTATTGCTTTTGGTTCTGGTCAAGGCTGCCATCACCACTGGTATCGCTTTCAGCTTCGGCTATTCTTTGAGAGTCGCCATTCTGACAGGCTTCACGCTAGCACAGGTGAGCGAGTTCTCTTTCGTTCTTGCTAAAGTTGGTCTGGCTGAAAAGGTTTGGAGTCCGGCGAATAATCAGATTTTTCTGGCAGTCGCCATTCTCTCGATGGCCGTGACTCCCTTGATCTGTGCGGTTGGTTTGAGTGTCGCGAACATCCTGGAGAAGACCCTGCCCGGCCGCTGGATCGGCGGAAGGCGTAACACTCCGGATGATAACACCGGCGCACTCACTGATCACGTAGTCGTGGTCGGCTACAGCGTTGGCGGACGGACGCTGGCTGGAGTCTTGAAAGAGGTCGGTACACCGTATGTGGTGATTGAACTTGATCCGGAGCTGGTTAAACGGGGGCAAGAAGCAAAAGTGCCGATTTTCTATGGCGATGCATCCAGCCAATCAGTGCTCGAACACGCCGGCATCGCTTCAGCTCGCTTGATCGCCATAACCACGATTGACGCTCAGTCGGCTGCGCGCACAGCCTCCCTGGCTCGCCGTCTTAATCCCACAATTCAAGTACTGGCTCGTGCTCGAATGGTCGACGAGGTCGACTCATTGGTTCGTGCAGGTGCGCATGAAGTGGTTCCGGAGGAGCTCACAGGCTCTCTGGAAATGCTCGATCGCGTGCTCGGACATCTGCAAGTTCCGGCACCAATTGTGGACGGGTTTATTACTAAGCTTGAGAAGGAGTGGGCGATCAGTTGTCCCTCCTGCTATCCGGCCGAGTTCAAGAAGGAAGGCCAATCATGATCGTTCTAGCTCACCTGGCGCTGTTCGCAGTGCTTTTCGCCTTCGGACTGCCCTTGGTTGGGCAGTCCTTTGCCGGTGTTTCATTCGTTAGTGGTGTCACCTCGGTGCTGCTGCTAACGTTCGCGTCCGAGATTTTGGTCATCCTGGCAGCATTGTTTGCTCGAATGATCGCAGTTTCACTTAGCATCAATCCGCTGCTGCATCGCCGCAGCGCGGAAGCGATTTCGCATCTATCCATAGTGCTGTCATTGACGGCGTTCTGGTTGGTAATCTCATCGATCTATCCAGAGACGTTGTCTGTTTCGCTGCCCTGGTCTCTAGGATTTGCGATCTTGACGGTTGCTATCCTGGATGTGATGGTGCGCGTCAAGCGCTTCTGGGTAGCCAGATCGTATAGGTAAGGCTGGAATGCCTATGCGGAGGGGGCTTTTGTGAGAAGTTCGAGTTGGATTTTGAACCGCTAGCGGTTCAAAATTTAGCCGCCACTTCTCACCATCACTGCTGTGGTGGCGCCGGTGGTGACGGAGTGGAAAACTCTGCACCATCGGCGCTTTGCGGCAGTGGTATTGTCAGTGGTGCATACTATAATGCTTAGTAATGTTTTCGCCGATTACTCGGAAAAGATACAAACAGTTGCGTCTCGGGTATCTCCAGCGACTGTTTTGTATTATAGAGAAAGCGTTTTCGACGAGTGTAGTAGACAATGAAGAACAAGTTGATAATCAGAGATTGTCGAAAGAAGGACGTCTTCGAACTGCAGGCTCTCGTCCAAGAACTGTACCTCGCAGATGCCGGTCCGCACGCCCAAATTCCCGAGGTTTTCCAGACTTTCCAGGCGTTGAAAGCTCGTCCAAAGAAAGGACGACTTCTGGTTTTTGAACGCGATGCTCAGCTGGTTGGTTATGCCATTATCATTTTCTTTTGGAGCAATGAATTTGCTGGCGATGTGATCGACGTCGACGAGATTCTCGTGACAAAATCTGCTCGCGGACAAGGAGTCGGGAAGGCGTTTTTTAAGTGGCTGGGACGCGAGTACAAGGGTCAGTCCGTTGGTTGGAGTTTGCAAGTCAAGCCGGGCAATAAACGCGCGATCAATCTCTACGAAGGAGTTGGTTTCAACTGTTCGTCCAATTGGCACATGTATCGGATTTTTGAGTGGGAAAGGGCGTCAATTCGTAAAGCTACGCGTGCTACCACTGGTGGTGATGAGCGAAAGGGAGCGAAGCGGCTTGGTACGAAACCTTCGGCTAAGAAACCTGCGGCAGCAACGAAGAGGTCGGCTGTCTCCAGGAGCAGAGCTTCGCGCTGATTCTGCTTAGTTCTGCGGAAAAAATAGGTAATCGTTTTCGTCTTTACTTGGACGAATTATGACCACCTTGCCCTCGGTGCGTTTCGGTCGCCCGGAGCGGTTAAGTTCCATAAACATATTGGTGACTATGTCTTCTGGAACGATGCGCTCGCGAGATTTATTTCTGCGCAAGCAGAGTTCAAGGGGGATGTCCAGGAGCCAGAGTTGAACGTCCGAATAGCCGAACTGTTGAGCCCGATCTAGTATTGGTTTACGTTGTTTGGGGTTGAGGTTGGTGTTGTCTATGATAACGTCGGTACCCGCTGTCATAAGCTTTTCCAGTCTCTCGAAGAATAGGTTGAATACTTCTTCCTTGTCACCTTGCTCGGCTGCGTTTCCGTAAAGTTCCTCGCGGATGCCGTCGGCGTTGATGTATTGAAAACCTTTTTCAGCGATTTTCTTAGCCAGCGTAGTTTTGCCCGAGCCTGGGACGCCTATCATCAGAATTATCCGCTTCAACGATTAGATCTCCCGTATTTCCGTGGTTGGATTGGTTCGTAATTTTTGTTCTTCTAAAATCCACTTGGTCCAAACCGCAGCAAGATAGACGCTGAAGATCAGATACGATAGTCCGAGAATTTGTTCGGTGCGCTGATTATCTTCTGTTGCAATCGAAACCCGATGACCAAGCCATGGGTTGTTTAAGTAAACGCAACCAACGGTAAGAAAGAAAACACTGGTGGAAAGATAGCTTGTACGCGCCCAGCGATTCAGTTTTTTTCTTGAAAAAATCGTTTCGGATAAACACCCGAGACCAAAAATGAGAAGGGCAATTCCGTAATGCTGAAATCTGCTAATGGCAACAAAATCTTGCACGTGCACGAAGAGCACCGCAAGGGCCAACGTAGTAAACAGCAAAATCAGCCGACACCGGCTTGTCGACTGCCACAGTTTTTTCGTAGAGAGAAGAACCATCGCTTAGATCATATCGCAAACGAACGATGCTGAGCCCGGTTGTTAATCTATCGACTGACCAGGCTGGTAGGCTGGTCTTGAAACACGACCTTACCTGCGGCGATCGTTGTCACGACTCTGGTGGCGAGAGTCATCCCGTCATAGGGTGAATTGGCACTCTTGGAATAGCCTTCTTGGGCTTGATACTTCCAGTTGCGTTTTGGATCAATAACAGTCAAATCTGCTCTGGCACCAGGTTTTATTGTCGGGTCGGCAAGACCGATTACATTCGCCGGACCGAGAGTGAGTAGATAAGTAAGCTGATTGATTGTTAGTCGACCTTGTTTGACAAGCCGGTCGTAGCAGACATTGAACGCCGTTTCCAGACCTATTATTCCGAATGGTGCGGTTGCGAAGGCTTGTGCTTTTTCTTGTCTCGTGTGGGGGGCGTGGTCGGTTGCTATTGCATCGAAAACGCCTTCGGAAAGAGCTTCTACTAGTTTGAATTGATCTTGTTTGGCACGCAATGGCGGGTTCATTTTGTAGTGGGTATCAAAATCGCGAATATCTTCGTCGCATAAGCTGATATGGTGAGGCGAAACTTCAGCGGTAATCGGTAAACCATCGGCTTTTGCGCGTTTGATCAAGTCGACCGCTGCGCTGGTCGATATGTGAGCGAAATGCAGACGACCTCCGGTGGCTCGAACAACTTCGATTTCGCGCGCGACACAAGCCGACTCTGATGCAGAAGGAATGCCTTCAAGACCCATTCTGGTTGCGACGATCGAATCATGTACACAGCCGCCCCTCGACAGGGCTCGGTCTTCAGGGTGGCTGATGATCGTTTTGTTTAGCAGTTTCGCAAACTGTAAGCCGCGGGCAAGCAGTGACAGGTTCATCAGTGGCATGCCATCATCTGAAAATGCAATAGCACCCATCTCAGCCAATTGAGCCATCTCTGTCAGTTGTTCACCCTTGAGGCCAAGTGTTACTGCCGCGACCGGAAGAACTCTGACTTGAGCATGAGCGGCAATCTTTTCCTGGACTATCGAGAAGATTCGCGGAGAATCCGTTGTCGGATCGGTGTTGGCCATGGCGACAACTGTTGTGTAGCCACCAGCGGCAGCAGCTCTGGTGCCCGTTTCGATCGTCTCCTTTGCGCTTTGATTTAGGTCGCGCAAGTGGGTGTGGATATCAATCAAACCAGGTAGGATCCAGTGGTCGTTTGCATCGAGTACCGTCTCATCCGGTTCATTGGAAAGTTCTTCGCTGATTTCAGTGATGACACCATCAGCGATGCGAATATCGGCACGCTTAAACGCGTCTTGGTCGTTCCTCAATCCAGGAGCCTGCGGATGCACTATCAAACCGCGTCGAATCAGAATTTTAGAGCTCATCGATTACCTGTCTCGGAATTTAGAAGGAGCAGAAGTACTGCCATGCGGGTGAAGATACCGTTTGTAACTTGATGCTGAATCAGAGAAATATCCTTGTCGTCAGCTAATTCGGACGTAAGTTCCACGCCCCGGTTTATCGGACCGGGGTGGAGAATGCGAACGCTCGGCTTTGCCAGTTTGAGTCGACTGTGATCCAGTCGATATAACTTTCTGTAGTCGTCGAGACTGGTAATTAGTCCGTCCTGTTGGCGCTCTGTCTGCATCCTGAGAGACATGATGAAGTCGGCATTTGCGATTGCTGGAGCGAGTTGTTCGTGGGTGGTCACTCCCATTTCAGCAATACCAGCAGGCATGAGCGTTGGTGGTGCGCAAAGGTGAACGTCTGCTCCCTGTGGCACTAGCAGGCGAATGTTACTGCGAGCGACTCTGCTGTGTTTGATATCGCCGATGATGGCAATTTTTTTGCCCTCAACGGTTCCTCCGACCTCGCGCATTGTGAAAAGGTCTAAAAGTGCTTGGGTTGGATGAGCGTTCCATCCATCACCCGCGTTGATGATCGAAACAGTGTTGGGAACCACTGGTAAAAGCTGGTGAGCGGCACCTGAGCTGGAGTGTCTTTGTATTAAGGCGTCGATTCCCATAGCCACGAGAGTTCGTGCGGTATCACCAATGGTTTCACCTTTGGTGACAGAGGAAGTTGTGACATCAAGGTGGACTACGCGAGCGCCGAGATTCCGTGCAGCTAGATCGAAACTGCTCTTGGTGCGCGTGGAGTTTTCATAAAAGATCGTCGCGACAACGCGGTTTGATAGCAGTGTAAGAGGTGTTTTATTAGCAATGAACGTAGCTTTGGCAAGCTCGGTCGTGTCTAGAATGGCTTTTACTTCATCGTTTGACAGGTCGCCGGTATCAAGTAGATGGCGTCGGCGCTGAAACTTTTGAGCTCCGTCGGTTTTGCAAAATTCGATTAGAGAGCTTTGGATCTCTTGAGAAGGCGAGGTGTTTGGCGAGTTGGTTAGCATTTGTCCATTATCTGAATCTGAGCTGCGGGCTGTCAAATTTTCTGATGGTTAAGGTGGTTGATGTTGCAGAGGAATAATTTTCAACCGCTAGCGGTTGAAAATATTGGCGCCAGTCATGCTTTGTGTTTGGTCTTGTTCGCTTTACTACTAGTTTAAGTAGTATAGTTTTTCTGCGAACCACGACCGGAAAGATTCCGATCGTGGCCTGGACGGGACTCATCCTATGCTGTTTATTTGCGCATCAGCTTTTTGAGCTCTGTGCACTCGTCTCCGTGGATCGAAAATCCGAACATATTGCAGCGACCGTCTTTTGGCGAGTCGTAGATGTTCGAGATTTCGTAATGGATGGGCAGGACAAGTGCATCGGGGTCAGTGACAGCATTGAGCAAGACGCGAACTTTGTTGCGTTCGCGGCGATTCGCCTTCGAGTTAAACACTTTCGACGAAAGTGGCGAAACGACTGGTGACTTCTTGAACGAGCGAGACATGGCACACCTCTCTTCGGGTGCGGCCCGCCGGGTCGATCGATCCGGCTGTGAAGGCTGCACCGTCAGAAAAATGGCGGCGTTGGGTTACACATCAACGTTCTCCTATATGTTTTTTGAGTTTAGAGGCTGGGTTCGGGTGTCGGCACATGCAGATTCGGCCGCCTGTGGGTTTATTGCCAAGCCGGCGCCTCCTTGAGGCTGCCGTACTCAGCGGACTTCCTTGGTTCGACCGACTAGCAGTTTGCTACAAGCAGGGGGGGTTTGGAGTGCCACACGCTCCATGACTGGAATCGACAGTGTGGTCAAAACCAGCAGCCGAAGAATGGTCTAGAGTTCTGGAAACCGTCTCTTCGAATGGAACGCGAATACGACGAGGGATATCGTGGTGATGATGGCGTGGAAGGATTGGGAGGGCGGTTCATTCCAAAACACGATGAATGTTGGTCGATAGAGCGTCAATATCAGAATAGTGAGGAACACCTATAAAGCGGCAGTTTGCGGGTGATTGTTCCTTGAGAACTCCGTCGAACATGTATGAGGTTAAAAGTGGTCCGGGCATGTACCGGATGATTTTCTCAATTTACGTGACTTCTCGCGTTTCCGGTTGAACAATTTTGTGCTTGTGAGGGCATTGGGGTCGCACAAACATGGCAGGAAACAGGAGTTTCATGGCAACACCTTGGGTTCTGGTCCTGGTGTGTAGTAATTCTTCGCAAGAGGAAAAATAGGGAGCTCCACAGGCGGCTGAAGAGGAGTGACGAATGAGGTATTCGTTGCGGCGAAGCTTTTGAGCTAGTGCTTTCAGTTGCTGTGGTTTAGTCAGGTTCTCAGGAGTGAATCGCGGATGTTGTATGGATTAATGCTGACGTGGCAATACTGCCGAAGTCTATAGTTTTCGCCGTCAATTCTTCAAGCGAACATAAAAAGAGAATGTGTCGGTGTGCAAGCGCATCGGCTGGATTCTTGAAATATCAAAAGGTGAATGTCTGGAGTAAGCCTATAGGAGCATTCCAGGAGTTTTGATTGGATATGGATGTCAAGTGAGTGATTTCCACGTTTGCCGAACCACTCAAAAGTTGATAGGTGATAGGATTACCGTCACGAACGTTCAGTTTGTGGTGTTGGCGGTTCTTACAACGGTGTGAGTCTAACTCTGATATGCCATCAATATTGTCAGCCGACGAGATTATTGAAATTACCGGTGGGCGTTTGGCTCAGGGTCTTGTTCCGAACCAGTCTGGACATGTAATCACCGACACTCGTCAGGACGTCGAAGGTGCTTGGTTTTTGGCATTGCCTGGGCAGACCTATGACGGTCATGATTTTCTTGGTGACGCGTACTCTGGTGGTGCTATTGGATGCATCGTAGAAGAACGGCAGCATTACGCAATTCCAGCCGAGGCGCCATTCCCTGTGATCGCCGTTCCGGACACTTTATTCGCACTGCGAGATCTAAGTCGGAACTGGCGGAGACGTTTGGCTTTAAAAATGATACTGGTCGTCAGTGCGGAAAGGGATCGGGCCTTTGCGCTGTCCTCCTACACGGCGAAAATCCTTTCTTCGCGCTTTCCGACTAAACTGCTCGACCTCAGCACGCCCCCCGGTAATCCCCTCTCCGAGCTGATTGCTATCGATGAAACTACACAGTTCGTGGTGGCAAGTATGGTGCCGCCCTGCATTGATGACATCGTGTTTCAAGCGGGTGCACTTTGTCCGAATACGATTTTGTTTACCGACGAACCGTTTGCCTATATGCGTCTGACGGCCACTCCAGAAGACCTGGACAACGGCGTCAAGACGCTTTTGTCTTCAATGGACAGGCGTCCGGGGCTGGTGCTAGCTTGTGGAACTGCCAGCGCGATAATTCGCGGTTTTGAGATGCCGGCTAATACGACCTTCAAAGCCTATCCGGGCAGTGCGTTTAAACCGCAGGCATCAACCGATGGCGATGAGAGTTTTATGCCGAGCACCGAGGAGAGCTGGTGCGTGGCTGAAGTCTGCAAAGATTGCGGCATTCCTGATGATATTATATACGGTGCGTTTGTTTAGGGATTAGACCAACTGCTCTGATGGGGTGAGGCGACGACGTCCTCTGGAAACGAGCATATAGAGCTGTCGTGTTAGCCACATTGTGCCAGGCAGGATGTAGGCAACTGCTGCAATTTTACCGAAAGGTAGGTTTTTCAAGATAAACGGAATTGCCTCTGGTCCTTCCCACTGGTCTCCGAATTCGTCGATCAGAAGGAGGCTCCATTTTGATTTGTCCAAGCGTTGAACCAATTCTTTGGCTGTGGAGCTCGAGGAGTCGCGATCAACGAAGGTGAAGCACTGGCGCTTATCCCACCATTTTACGAGCGTGCTCAAGCGACGGACGACCGTGCATCGTTCATCACAGACAATAGTGAAGGTAAGGGACTCCCGGCATGCATTAACAATTCCGCTCATGTCAAGGCACCTTTCCTAGAAAACTTTGGAGATGTTTAATTTTAGCACCGCTTTATGATTGATGAGAAGTACTAAAAGCCATATTTTTCTACTATTCGTTTATCTGAATTTTCGCGTGACAACTGATGTCAGGTGCTTTCTTTAAACTTTTGCTGTGCCTGATTTGCAATCGCCTAACAGCAGGAGTTGCTCACCGTCGGTGGTGCGGTGGTGAACTAAGTACTAGGTGGTGTAGGAGGCGGGGCTCAAAAAAAGTGGCACCCGAATCAGTCCGGTAAGGACCGTCCGGGCGCCACTCTGTCTATTGTTCAGGAGTCGTTAGTGAAAATTACATTATGCGCGGGCAGCTGCCACCAGCCATTTCGTCGAGCATCTTGAGACGCTCCGGAATGGGAGGATGGTTTTCGCCAAGCCGCTTCCACCAGCGACGCAAACCAGAAAGTACACCACTCTTGGTGCTCTTCGGTCCTTCGCTATTGAAGTCTTCTTCGAGGTTGCTGACCAGCAGGATGGGGCTCAGCCCGGAAATGAGGAACTGGGTGTTCATATCCGGACCGCTGTGCAGGGTCATCCAGAGCACGATCTTCTGCAGTGCGGATGAGAGCGCGCAGGGATTGCCGGTCCACTGAGCTGCCATGGCATCAGCGTGGCTCTCACGGCAGCGACTGACAAACAGACTGACAAATTTGGCGAATGTGCTGACGATGTAGAAGATTACGATCATCAGCAAAAAGCCGGCAATGCCGCCTGTTGCCGCGAAGAAACCTTTCTTCTGCTTCTTCACTTTGTTCTCCAGCTTCTCGAGAAGAGTCGCTGACTTATGGGAACTGAAAGCAGAGTGGAAGAGCCATGGAAATCCCTGTGCCACCACGAGGCTGAACAGAGAACCCAATACCGCCGTCAATGAAGTGATAGCGACGTCACGACCCTGTACGTGGGCGAGTTCGTGAGCCAGAATTGCCTCGATTTCGTCATCGGTCAAACCGACTTCGAGCAGACCTTCGGTCGCGGCGATGAATGCCTGTGATGGAGAGCGCCCGGTGGCGAAGGCGTTTGGAACGGGCAACGGAGAGATGTATACCGGAGGACGAACATTCAGTCCGGTCTTGGGAAACAGTTTGTCGACGATGCGCACCAGTCGTGCATGTTCGGGAACGTTCATGTCCGGAGCCTGGCAGCGCATCAAGCGCTTCACGAGGGCACCGCTGTGGTACCAACCCAAGATCGGGAACAGGATCCACAGTCCGAGTATTACACTACCGACCGACCAGTGGAAACCCATCCACCAGATGCCAGTGGCTGACAGTGCCGTGAGGAAGAGAATGCCGAGGATCGTCTGGATCCAGGTCATAGTAAGACGATGCGAGATCGCGGAAGGATTATGTGCCATCCGAGTGTCCTTTATTTTTGATGTTTTCAGGTCGCGACAAGCAGCTGTCCGAGTTCGGACCAGCATGATTGCGTGATGCCTGCTTAATCTGTCCACAAACGGCGTGGAAAGCAGAAGGAAGATAGCGTGGCTTGGACGCTGGTGTGTGTGTAGAGAAGGTCCTTTAGGATGAAATAGATGAGAACTCGGTGACACTACTTAAACAGCCATTCTCAGCTCAATATCTATGACTTAAAGGAATCTCAGTGGAGCTGGGATCGCACTAGTATGCGCATCTTGACAGCTCTGGTTACAGGTTGCGCGGCTCGCATCTAGCCTGGAAGTTCGAGATGAGGTGGATAGTGGGTTTTGGGTAGCGGGATTTTAGTGGTATTGCGGGCGGTGGCGGATGGTGGTCGTTTGTGGCTAGAAAAATTTCAACCGCTAGCGGTTGATATTTTTCTAGATAGCTGGGCCTTGTCAGTTTTGTTGATTTTAGCGGTTTATTTTTGCGCAGGGTTGAACTTTTTGACTCGAAAATTCGTTTTAAAAAGTAGTAGGAGCTGGAGGAAATTGTCATGAAATTTAGTGCTGAACCTGCGGACAAACCGCCTGAACCAGAGCGTCGTTGCCTAGATATGGAAGCGTTTGTAGGAGAATTTGAAGTTGCGATTCCTGATGAAAATGGTGCCAGGGTACATTATTTTCAGGAGGTTACTAGTAAAGGAGTAGCTTGCTATTGCGGGCATGTGGGAAAGCCTGATGATGAGCTAGCCCGGCACTTTCGCTGTGAAAACTGTAAGAAGAAAGTTTGGGTTACTGCTCAGACCATTTTTGCGGATGTGCGCAAATTTCGTCCTTGGATTCTAGTGATTCAGTTAATGGAGAATGGTGTGAAATTTACTCCCCATAGTCTTCACGAACTAGTTGGAATTTCTGCGTCTACATTGAAGGACATAAAGCGCAAAATCGACTCTGTGATCTTGTCTCAAATGCCGGAGGATTCACCAACTGTTCCTTCTGGACTATTCGCAGCTTTGCTCTCTCGTCGCACCACCGAGACGCCGGCCCGGTCTCATCCTAGAGCTGAACAGCTTGAAATGGAGCTACAGCAAGGTGGCGAAATTGAACACCGAGATCATGGTGAGGTGGTACCAAATGTGGTGCAAAGTCCGATTGATGCTTTTTCTGGACCCTTGAGTGATTCTGAATTGGCTATCTGGAACTGCCTTACTTCGGAGTTTACTCATTTTGATGATCTTTTCAATCAATCCGAGTTGGAAATCGGGGAGTTTAACGCTGTGCTCATGTACCTAGAGCTGCGTGGTCTGGTCAAGCGATCTTTCGACCGTTATGCTAGGTTCGAACAGCCCAAGACCTGTGCCGCCGACACAAGCCAGCTGCCTGTTAGTGATTTTGTGGCGTTTGTAAGGTCAATTCACGGTGGTATCGGTCGCAGGCTTCTGCAGTTCTATTTGGCCTCGTACTGGTGCTATGTCGATTCACAGCGCTGGGGACCGGGGAAAATCCTTGCTGCTTGTGTTAAATCAGCGCCCGTCTCTGCGGAACAGTTGAGAAGTTATGTCACTCCGCTTAGGGTCAAGATCTTGCCGCGATGCGGCTAGTTGGAGTCAGTTTCCTTTTTATCTCCAGTACAGCAAGAACCATCTGCGCTCGATGATTTTTTCTTCTTTGGGGAGGTCGAGCTTGGCTGCCCATCCGACTTTTTCCCGGTATCCCAAAGACGGTCTTTTTTGTATTTTTGCAGCCCTGGACTTTCGACTTCGAACGGATATTCTTTAGCGTAGCGCTTGTCGATGTACTTTTGAATGTCAGATAGTGATTTGCCTTTGCGATGAAAGCTCAGAGCTAAAATTGCTTCTTCCTGACAGATGTGACAATCCACTCCATGATCGCTGGTGAAGCAATCCAACAAGCTGCCGTGGCAATCAGTCAAGTCGCATCCGCAGTAGCAGAACAGCTTGGCGCAGATTTCAGGAATCTCTTTTGCTGCGGCATATCCGGCTTTGACTTGACCCACATAATTGTCGGGATTGAGTACCGCTCCAGTCGTTTTTTCTTCTGCCAGGATTGGCAGGACCGTAGCTAGCGACAAGCCAGCATACAGGGCTATTTTAATTGATCCTGGAATCAGAACTTTTAGTTTGTGCATATCATAGTTTTAACAGGTTTTGGGTGAGAGAGGCCGAGGTCCTGGTTCATTTTCATTTGTAGGTTATCGCAATCGCAAAGCCGTTAGAGAGAGGTGTGATTCGAAAACGACCTTTAGTCCGAATTTCGAACTCAATAAAACTGTTCGTAAAGAACTGAACGGTTTACAAGCGGCATAACTGCCTATTTGATATGATCTGCCATCTAGTTGGTTATAAGGTGCATCATGGAATTCGATGTCATAGTGGTTGGTGGCGGTCACGCTGGAGCGGAATCGGCCAACGCAAGCGCAAAGATGGGTCTAAGAACCTTGCTCTTGGCGGTCAACCTCGATACGATTGGCGCCATGCCTTGCAACCCGGCCGTAGGTGGTCCGGGGAAATCTCATTTGGCTAAAGAAGTTGATGCGCTTGGTGGCGTAATTGGTATCGCTGCTGATGCCACATACTTGCAGCTGCGTACTTTGAATTCTAGTCGCGGTGCCGCTGTTCAGGCGCTTCGAGCTCAATCCGACAAACGTGAATATAGTATCTGGATCAAGAACTATCTTGAAACTTTGCCTAATTTGACGCTGAAGCAGGGCATGGTAAACAAATTTATCGTTGAAGGTCGGCGCATCACAGGTGTTGAGCTTGCTTTCGGCGAACGAATTTCTGCGCGTGCGGTAGTACTGTGCGCGGGTACGTTTCTGGAAGGCACAATTTGGATCGGTAAGCAGACACAACCAGCCGGTCGAGCAGGTGAATTTCCGGCGATTGGATTGTCAGAAAATCTTCGGTCGATGGGCTTCATCACCGGACGGCTGAAGACAGGTACGCCTCCGCGAATCGACGGTCGCACAATCGATTATCGAAATCTTGCAGTTGTTCCAGGTGATGAGAATCCAGACTACTTCTCGTTTTTAGACAAACGACCAATGCTGGAACAAATTCCGTGTCACCAAACTCACACGACCGAAAAGACGCACGATTTGATTCGCGCTAATCTCCACGAATCGCCCATGTACTCTGGCATGATACATGGTGTGGGACCTCGGTATTGTCCTTCTATTGAAGACAAAGTCGTGCGTTTCGCTGATAAGGACAGTCACTCACTGTTCCTTGAACCGGAGGGGCGTTCGACCTACGAGATCTACCTGCAGGGCTGTTCAACCAGTCTTCCCGTGCACATTCAAGAACAAATCGTTCGTTCGCTGCCCGGTCTGGAAAATGCAGCCATGGTAAGAGCCGCTTATGCCGTCGAATATGACTACCTTCCAGCAGTTCAGTTTACGCACACGCTAATGGCGAAAGATCTTGACGGTTTCTTCGCAGCAGGGCAGATTCTAGGGACTAGCGGTTACGAAGAAGCGGCCGCTCAAGGTATCGTCGCTGGTATCAATGCGGCGCTATATGCTCTCGAAAAGGAACCAATGATTCTGCCTCGTTCATCAAGTTACACAGGCACTCTCGTGGACGATTTGGTTACCAAGGAAATCGGTGAACCGTATCGCATGATGACATCACGTTCAGAGTACAGGCTGCTTTTGAGACAGGATAATGCGGACTCGCGATTGACACCATACGGACGAAAAATCGGTTTGGTAGATGACCATCGTTGGTCTCTGTTCGTGAGTAAACAAGAAGATATTGCGGTTGAAAAGAAACGACTGTCTTCAACCAGAGTTCACCCGACTGACGAGTGGTGCTCTGCTCTGGGCGAATTTGGCGAAGAACTGAAGCAGTCTGCGACTCTGGAAGAATTACTGCGACGCCCCCGAGTTCCGTATTCTGTTATCGAAAAAATGTCGCCCAATAACTCAGGCTGTGCTTTTCCATTTTCTACCGCTCTGGAAACCGAAATTAAATACGCCGGCTACATCGAAAGACAAAAGTCGCAAATTGCCCAAGCTGAAAAGCATGACAACGTGAAGCTTCCGATGCAGCTGGATTACAACGACCTTGTTCATCTCTCCAAGGAGACTCGAGAACGTCTGAACAGAATTAGACCAGAAACTTTGGGTCAAGCAGCTCGTATGGGCGGAGTTCGACCGGCGGATATTTCCGTTTTGATGGTTTATCTCGAAGCTGAAAGACGTAAGGAGAGAGATTTGGCAACGTCTGGTGGAAATAAGCGTTGATGACGGCGCTCGTCAGAACAACTCTAGTATTTTTTAGTTTGATTGGTCTCCTGCTCAAGGTTGATGAAGCGAAATCGCAGCAATCGGCAGGCGCATCTTTGTCCTCGACTAAAAAGGACCTGGCATTAGCGCATCTAACAGGCACAATTCAGCACAGCGACACGCTTCCGCCTTTGCCCCCGAAATTTCGAGAAGGAGCGTTTTTTGGTGCTTACGGTTTACCGAATCTTCATGGACAACGAGAGCAGAAGGTCAATCTTCAGTTTAAAATTCCCAATTGGTTAGCGGGGAAGTGGCAACGCACCCATTCAATGGAAACTCAGAGGACAGAGCTTCCGTCTGGGAAAAAGCTAACAACCGCTGGTTTGAGCAAGGCAAAAACCGCTGATGTATTTGGTAGTTATCGCGATAAAAGCGGACAAATCTGGCAGGTGTTTTCGTCAGATCATGCGTCAGGTGAAGTTGACCGTGGTGACTTTACCGACAGGCACACAGTGACAAAGTACAACTTGGAAATTGTCAGTGCCAACACCGTTGTTGTGGAATTGCGTGCGTATCATCTGGTATTCGGGAAGAAGCAACAGCGCATTGTTCAGTGCTATCAGGACGAAGAGTTTAACACTTACACGCTGGTGGCCGACGGCAAGGTAAAAACCGATAGTTCGGTAAAGGTTTTCGACGGTGACGGCGCTCCGAAGCTTTTGACCCGGAGCCAATCAGAGGTGATTCGAGTCGGTCGATTTGATGACCCTGGTCGCTGAAATATTTTCAACCGCTAGCGGTTGAAAATATTTCGGCACGCAAGC
>CAZRMH010000161.1:0-16814 GCA_964600935.1 uncultured Candidatus Obscuribacterales bacterium | reverse complement strand
CCAAAATCCTCAAAGGTAAATGGGTCTTGAATATGGGTAGACATGAGCTCCGCGACTCCGCCGCTGAACCAGTACTCATCGACTTCAACCGTCTGGCTGAGTGAATTGCCAATTAATAGTCCATTGTGAATGCAGCTGCCGTCGGGAGAGGAAACGAAATCTACTATGATGTTAGCGATATAAGTAGCGATTGCTCTGAGATTTTCAGTTGTCGGTCTGCCGTCCACTTCAATAGCATCGAAGTGTTTAAAACTGCTTGCAATCAGTTTGCCAGCCCTGGAGATTTTCGTGATGACTCCATCTTTAGTAAATTGAAAACATCGGCCACCGATTCGCAGGCAACTGGTTTCTACGAGCGCACCATTTTTGAATATTGCGATGTTGGTGGTGCCACCACCGATGTCTATGTTGCAAATCGTTTTGCTAAATTCTTTAGAGTGTTGCAGTGCGCCTGAGCCTCGACCAGCCAGGATGCTCTCCAGTTCTGGACCGGCACTGGCTGCAACGAAGTCACCTGCCAGTGTTGAAATTTCATTGAGCACTTGTTCAGCGTTCCGCAGGCGTGCCGTTTCACCCGTGATGATAACGGCACCACAGTTGATCTCATCTGGTCTGAATCCTGCCAGGGAATACTGGTCGCGCATCAGTTTTGCCACCTTGGCACCATCGATGGAGCCATCCACAGCCAGTGGAGTAAAGAAGATTGGGCTTTCATGTAGCACAGCACGCTCTCCAATTACGAGGCGCGGAATTTGGTTTGCGCTGGCTTCGTTAACGAGACTCAACCGGCTGAACACAAGATGACACGATGTGGTGCCGATATCTATCCCTACACTGATCAAACTATTATTCGGAGGCATCGCTCGGTTGCCTGATGTCATCACAGTGTCTTTTGCAGCTCGACACCGGAAACTTTTTTCTCGAGAATCGTTTTGACGAGCTGCACTATGTAAGCTCCTGCTTCTACTGGTGGCGTGCCGCGATCGTGAATATTTGACACGACAGTCCGATCAGAGCTGATTGTTTTCGGACCAGGATTATAGGTGAGGTAGGCGCTCATACCTACGCCGGATGATAAACCGGGACGTTCGCCAACCAGGTTGAGCGCGAGCTTTGCTCCTAAGGCATGGCCGATCTGATCGGCAATGGCGACTCTGCCATATCGCACTAAGATTGGTTTGCCTGATGAAATTCCTTCAAGTTTTAATCCATCTTCAAGCATCGATAACAATTCCCTGAGATTTGTTTCGATGGCGAGCGCTGACAGTCCATCGCAGATCACGATTTGAACATCTTGATTCGGAGGGCATTGCTGGCGAATTTTAGCCAGCTCAGCTTCACTGGTCTTTTTGCCTTTGGGTGGGTTGAGAACGAAGTCTGCTCGATCGGTCGCCAGCGATTGAACCACTGGAAGGTTATTGGCGTGGGCGAAGTCTGAGATGAATGCTTCAGTCAATTCACTGTGAACCGCATCACGAGCTGCGGCATGATCGTGGCGGAATTTAATCCAGGCTGACGAAGGTGGTCGTGTGCCTGCGCGTCCCACTCCAATTCTCGCCGGCGTCGCATTGCTCATGGACGCTTATTCCTGGATATCTTTTTTGGTGCGAGTTCGTTCCATCAGTCTCGATCGCCTGGGGTTTGCATAGGGTACACTATAGTGCACTTTTGAACCACCGTAGCGATGGCTCTAACATCTCACCTGTGTGTTTAACTGGACGGTAGCATCCGTAAACTTCACGAGCAATTATGTCTCACACAAAAACGATCAGCGGTCAGAAGTTTGATTTTCGCGATGTAAAACAAATTCTTGCTCGTGCCAATGAGGAAAAATCGGGTGATATACTCGCCGGGGTAGCCGCGAGTTCAGAACGTGAGAGGGCTGCTGCAAAGGATTTACTTTCTGAAATTACCTTGTCTACTCTTCGTGACGAACCGGTTATTCCGTATGACGAAGATGCCATAACTCGATTTATTGATGACAATCTGGACAATGCTCAATTTGAAAAAATCAAAAGCTGGACTGTCGGAGAACTACGAGACTTTATTCTGGCTGATGAGCCTGATGGTGCGCGTGTCGCAGCTATTAGAAATGGTTTGACAGGCGAGATGGCGTCTGCCGTTTGCAAACTCATGTCAAATCTTGATCTCGTCGTTGCATCCAAGAAACTCAGAGTAAAAGGTTTTGCGAATACCACTCTTGGAACTGATGGTGTCCTCGGTGCGCGATTGCAACCCAATCATCCGGCAGACGCTGTGGAAGGCATTCTCGCGTCGTTATACGAGGGACTCTCCTTTGGTGTTGGTGATGCGGTCATTGGGATAAATCCGGCCTACGACACACCTGATATTGTGGCGAGGCTCCTGGAAGCAACTAACCGAGTAATCGACTCGCTTGATCTCCCCACGCAAAACTGCATTTTGAGCCATGTTACGACTCAGATGAAAGCCATTGAGATGGGGGCGCCGGCTGGTTTGATTTTTCAAAGCATTGCTGGTTCAGAAAGAGGTAATACCGCATTTGGTATTGACATTGACACCCTTTTAGGTGCTAAGAAATTGGGCGAAAAGTATTGTAATAACAAGGGTAAGATGGTGATGTACTTCGAAACCGGACAGGGTTCGGAGTTATCCTCGCGTTCTCACAATCAGGCCGATCAGTTGACTCTGGAAGCTCGTTGTTATGCCATGGCCCGCCACTTCAATCCGTTTTTGGTAAATGACGTTGTTGGTTTCATCGGACCGGAATACCTTGCTGACGGTCGGCAAATGATCAGGGCTGGATTGGAAGATCACTTCATGGGTAAACTTCTTGGAGTACCCATGGGCATTGATGCTTGCTATACCAATCATATGAACGCTGATCAGAACGATCTGGAAAACCTGGCTATGCTCCTCACCGCAGGTGGTGTCAATTATTTTATGGGTGTACCGATGGGCGATGACGTGATGCTCTCTTATCAAACCACCAGCTACCACGACATAGCCGCATTGCGAGAGCTATGCAATCTTCGTCCCGCGCCGGAATTTGAGTTATGGATGGAAGACGTAGGTTTGATGCGCGATGGTCGACTGACTGAACGGGCCGGAGATGCGCTATTGATCAAATCAATGGTCCATCAAGCCCACGGCGTGCGATAAAAATCTTCAGTATGTGAGTTGCTCATAAATCGTTGTCACCGGCCCAAAGTTCTTTCATCACTTCGTTTGCTTCCGATTGACCGGAGACCGTAACCTCCAGATAATGGATTTTTCGTTTCTTCAATACTTCCAAACCCTTTTGAGTAATCGAGCAATGGCTGAGATCTACAAACCGAAGTCGAGGTAGGGTCGCTAAGAATTCGGGCGTTTTATCTGTAACCGCATTTAGCATGATGTTGAGCTTCTCGAGATAAGGCAAATCTTTAAGCGGCTTCAAGGCATCGTCCTTTAAGCCATTTGTGTTCAAACTCAATGACTTCAAATAGTGGAGCTTGCCGATGTTTTTCAATCCCTCGGCAGTTATGGAAGTGTTGTCTACGTGCAAACCTTCCAACTTCGGCCACTGTTTAAATACCGTATTCAGACAAACATCGTCGAAGGTTTTGTCGCTCTCGGCGCTGAATGTGCGCAGTTTCAACTTGCTGAGATTTTTCACTCCTTGTAACCCAAACGGGCCTGTTCCGACATAAATATCCTTGAGCTTTGGCATTGCTGCAAGATAGATCAAACCATCAGCGGTGCCTTTGGTCGCTGAAATGTTTAACCAATCGATAGTTTCGATTTTGCTGATTTTTTCATAGCCGGCATTAGTGATACCAGTTTCTTCGAAGCTGGCTTTGCGCAGGTTCATCGTTGCAAGTGTGTCGATGCACGCATCAGTGATGGGCAGGGAACGTAAAATAATTTCTGTGATTGGTCTATCTTTGAGCTTCGCGATGCCCTTGTCTCCGACACCTGTCCTCGTTAAATTTAAAGTTCTAAGGGTATCTATTTTTGCGAGATATTTCATGTCTTCATCATTGATGAAGCAATTCGTGAGAGAGAGATTGCTCAGCGGAAGTTTCGCAACAGCTGCCCAACCCGTTTTGGTAATTTGATTTTGTATTGTCGTTGAATCGTTGACTCCAAGCACAATCGATTTTATTGTGAGATCCGATTCGTGGTCTGCGAGCCATAGCATGTCTCGATCATAGACTGTCCCTGTGGCTGTCCAGGTGCCGCCGCTGACCTCGAAAACTTTATCCGTAATCGGATTGTGGCGTGGATCTTTTCTCTCGAGCGGTCGCTCTGCTTCGACCAACTGAACTTTGTTTGCGAAAATTTTGAAGAAGAATCCAGCGCCTATGATCAGTGTTACCAGCGATGCTGCGGCTATGACTTTTCCGTAGAGTTTGATTCTCTTTGGCGTAAACACGCTGGTCTCTTCTGGCTTAGGTGGAGCGACCTGTTCCAGCTCTATATGAATTCGTTCGAGGGCTAGCAGCAGGGCCTCTTTCATTTCTTTCATGGATTGATAGCGCTGATCAGGCTCTTTCGCTAGTGCCTTTGCCACCACCTCCTCCACCTCGTGGGGAAGGTTTGCCCCAGCCGCGATTTCCGTAAGGCGAGGGGCTTCGTATTCTCGTTTCAACTGGGTGATTTCGAGCAGTGATTCAGACTCGAATGGCAGCGTGTGAGTTAGTAAGCAAAACAATATCGAACCAGCTGCGTAAACGTCGCTACGTCGGTCTACATTCTCTCCCGAGAATTGTTCCGGACTCATGTAGTATGGAGTGCCAATTATTGTGCCTGTCTGGGTGACATTACCGGCGGCGCCATCCTGTTTGGCAATTCCAAAATCGAGAACTTTCACAGTTGCTCTAGTTAAGTCTTCGCCGGTAATCATTACATTGCTTGGTTTTAAATCTCGATGAACAATTCCGCTACGATGCGCGTTTTCCATGCCATCACAAATTTGAATCAGAATGTTGAAGGCCGCAGGGATTGGCAAGGCGCCGTGTTCTCCCAGAATCGTCTCGAGGCTCCGACCTTTGACGTACTCCATGATGATGTAGGGCTCGCCCGTTTCGGAAATGCCGAAGTCGAGCAGCGTGACGAGGTTGTGATGCTTTAATTTGCTGGCGACTTTAGCTTCCTGTTGGAAGCGGACAGCCATCTCAGGCGCAAATTGGCGTATCTTCAGCAGCTTTATTGCAACATCGATGTCGAGGATACTATCGTGGGCGCAATAGACCTCGCCCATCGCGCCGGAACCTATGGCGCGAAACTCAGAATACCGGCGAAGCAATCCGTCGGGTATTGAGCTGTTCTCGTTTTTTGAGTCCATGCGCAGCGCGTTCCAGCAGCGAGCTTTCTACTTATTCTTACCCACTGGACGGCTAACTCCCCTCTTTCATGCGCGTAGAACTGCCAGATCCCTTCCTGTCGGCAGCTTTCGCGCTCGTCAGCAGTTGCTGTAATGGTCGGATAATTCCTACGAGTTGAACGAACAACTATTGGTTCGACCGACTAAGTGCGCCACTTCAAAAACGAATCTTTGACTGGCGTTTCGAACGGTTCGCCGGTTCTGTAAGCTTCATTCCACGCTCGCTTCAATTCGAAATACCAGCGACCGGGAGTTCCAGCATCGCGAATAGTCATTATCAGCTTTGGATTTTGAGCAAGGCACTTTTCCTGCATCTCAGCCATGTCCTTATCTTGACCAAGAAAAGTTCTGACAAAGTACTGCACGAATGGTGTCACCAGTGGTGCAATACCAGGAATCGTTTTTATCCAATAAGTAGTGTGGTTTAGTTCGGTTGTCTTCTCATCAATCGGCGTCAATGCGGTGAGTCCGGCTAAGACTGTGCGACCGTTATAGATTATTCGTTCAATGCGGCAGGCTGGCAGTCGAAAGCCGATTTCGTCGTCTATTTTGTCGCTGATTACTCTATAGAGTATCGAATGTTTAGAGGGGTGGTGTTTTGCAATCGTCCAACCTGTTTGATCAGGGAGGTAGTGTTTTTCCTTAGGGGTGAGCGTTTTAGCATTCCGCCACCACCAGGAATTGTGTACGAATGGAACGTGCGCGGTGTCGATCAGCGCGACCGCATTGTAGTCGATATGGTTTGGAAGGATGAGAGTAGTTGTGGTTCTGTCAAATTTGTTGACGTCTTCGACACCGTATGTGCGAGGCACATCCGGCAGTTCATCTTCTGATTTATTGCCGAAGTAAACCCAAACATTTCCTTGCACTTCGCGACATGGATAGGTTTTAGTTTTGATACCACAAAGATTCATGCACTGCGATTCGACCAGCGATGGAATGGCTGTGCAAACGCCTTTTGTATCGAAACGCCATCCGTGAAAAGTGCATTCGACTTCATTGCCATCGAAGCGTCCAGCCGAGAGCTGAACCGCCTGGTGCGGGCAGATATCTTCGATTGCGAAAACTTCACCGTCGTTGCGTCTGCCGACCGCCACTAATTTGCCGAGCATCGTTTTGCTGACTAAGTCACCGCGCTTGAGCTTGTTTCCAGCTGTCGCGAAATACCACATATTCTCGCAAAATGACTTGCCGACACCGATTGAGTTCGGCAAATTGGCTGGATTGCCAGAGTCGGGGTTCGGATTTGTAGCTACTTCCGCATTTTGCGCGGTTTTGGAGGTTGTGACCAAAACGGGTTTCCTGCAAGAGCTCGAAAGATGGATGCAAGCTAATTTATACACTATCCAGGAGGTAAGTGCCCGATCCTGAGTTAAATTCAAGGTCGCCAAGTCTGCCTGAGTTCCGGTCATG
Source organism: uncultured Candidatus Obscuribacterales bacterium (assembly GCA_964600935.1). Lineage (GTDB taxonomy): Bacteria > Cyanobacteriota > Vampirovibrionia > Obscuribacterales > Obscuribacteraceae > JADYXR01. The sequence goes on along the minus strand of CAZRMH010000161.1, from coordinate 10,054 downwards.
AACCCAAGTTCTATGGCGGTTTTGGAACTGCAGTTTCAGCGTTTGGTAGCCAGTTTCATACATTTTAAGACTTGTGATCAAACTCGATTATCAACGAGTTGTGCTCGCGAATGTCACTTCCGGGGACTGCATCTCTGTGACAGTCGCGTATGCAGAAGTCTGCTCCATCCATTCGTCGAGCGCTCCTAAGAGCTCTGACCGCTGACTTTCCGAGGCGATGCGTAAAGTTCTAAAACCTTGATCGGTGTGTTCGAAAATTATATTGAACGGTCCGGCTTGCCATAATTCGTGCCAGTAAATTCCGGAACCATCGGTGTAATCGGCTCTAGCTCCGCGAATATATGTTTTGGGATTTATGAAGGTGAAAATTAATTCTGCTAGGCCCTCCTGTCCGAAATCGAGGTTCCATTCAGAGAAATCAACATTTTTTGTGCCGAAAAATGCGAGCAATTGGTGAGCCGTATTGGGTTTTACCTGATGTCCAGCCGCGAGCACAGGTAACGAAATATTATCTGATTCGATGTTTTGATAGGTGAGCCAGGTCGATTTTTCCAAATCAATACCCAAGCCTGATGTTTGAATTATGTTCGCCCAGGTGGCTTGCATGGCTAAGTTTGATACTTTGTCGTAGGAGATGAATAATCCGTTGGATGGCTCCAGATATGGTGCCAAATTTCCGACTTGCAGTAATTGATTTAGTCGTGGTTTTCTCGATATCAAATCGTATGCTGAACTATCACCGGCTTTCGAAAGCGGCACTGGCCCGAGCGAAGCAATGCTGGTTATTAAGTTGGCGGTTCCTTTGGAGATTGGCAGTGTTAGATCGCTCGCATCGGCGACGACGAATTCCGTGTTCTTCAGTCCGAGTTGTGATGATAATTCTTTGGCGCACACGATTCCAGGCTCAGAAATATCGAAGCCGATTACGCGTGATTCTGGAAAATGTTTTGCGTAGTAACAACTGATGATTCCATTCCCGCAGCCGGCATCGACGATAATGTCCGGCGTTTGGGTAATGGCCGCCACAAACCACTCGAGATATACGCGATATAAATCATGTCGCAACGATGCAAAGTCGATGCTGATTTTCAGGTTTTGAAAAATCTCTTCATAGAAACCCGCTTCGTCGCCACGTTCTAACTTCATATATGCGCGTTCCAGGTCGCTGACCTGATTGCGCGCGTAGCGAGAGTCTAAATACGACCAGAATTGGTTTGTGTTTTTTATTTGCTTGAGCCCGATTGAATCGAGGTATGATGCAATGTCGGTTGTTCGATTCGGCATGGTACCACCTGTAGTGCGTCCTGGCTCTAGTGCTTTTCAGTCGTTTTTCAAACCCTTCGAGTCTGAACAATCAACCGATGTCTTCGGGTATTAAGCTCGGCAAGACTTATCCGTTTCGCCACCAATTGGGATTGGCTATTGCATGAGATCTTAGCCTATGATGGAATGGTTCTGTGTTCGAAATTTTGGATTGTCCGATTTTCTTCACGAGATCGCCGAAACCTGATAGTCTCATGCTCAACGATTTAACCAAACACTTCCACAGATTTTTGCCAGCCGTTAACGACCGACACCGAGCCGTTTCGAAGTCTTACTACCAAGACATCAGTCCGCTGATGGGGTCACAGGGAGCCGATGACTGCAACTGAAGATGAACTTCATTCCTCTAAATATCTGGGGGAGCGCTATAAAAATCTCAAAAAGATTGCCGAAGGTGGCATGGGGGTTGTCTATCGCGCTAATGATCCGATGTTGGACATTGAAGTCGCAATCAAAATTTTGCGACCGGAAACATCGTCGGTTCCTGTAATTCGATTTCAGCAAGAAGCGCGAGCCGTGGCGAAGCTTCATCATCAAAACGTGATAAGGGAACTCGACTGCGGAGTGCTTCCGGACAACAACCTCTACATCGTGATGGAATATCTGGACGGCTTGGGGCTCGATGCTTTGCTGGAGAAGCATGGACGCATGACGGCGGAGCGGGCCGTTTCGATCTTTAAACAAATCGCTGATGGAATGGCGCATGCCCACGGATTAGGTGTGCTCCATCGTGATTTAAAGCCGAGCAATATTATTGTTGTCGATCCATTTGGTGCTGCTCCAATTGTCAAAATAGTCGACTTCGGATTGGCAGTTAGCTTGGAAGAGGAACAAGATGAATCAACACATCTGAGTGGTTCGCCACTATATATGGCGCCAGAAATTATTGAAGGCAAAGCGGCGGGCGAACGAGCTGATATTTACTCGCTTGGTTGTTTGATGATGGAATGCCTGACGCTGAGTGCGCCTTTCTCTGCGAATACTATCATGGAGACTCTGCTTAAGCATCGCACGGAACATCCACCTTTACTGAGCGATCTGATTTCCGCGGATTCTATACCGGTCGGATTGGAAGAGATTGTCGATAAATGCCTTTGTAAAGATCCCGAAGATCGGTTTCAATCGATGGTGGCTCTTCGAGACGATTTGCAGTTGATTGAAAGAGATCTTCGTCAGAAACAGGATGCGGAAAAACTGAATATTGAACAACCATTGGATGTTCAAAGTGCTGCGATTTCATCTATAGCGGCGCCGAACGTGTCCAGGCATATTAGTTTTTTGATCGCTGGAATAGTCGCGGCCGTTCTTTGTTTTGGTTGTCTCGTATATTACATCTGGCCTGAGCTCACAGCGTTAATCAAGCCGACTGAACCAGCTCCGGTTAGCGCAGTGCTCGAGGGTGAGACGGAAGGTGATGCCCTGATTGATTCCACGCTCAAGGATAAGTTCGGCGTCATAGAAACTTACGGCGGATTGTGGACCTTCAATAAGCAAGCTGAATCCGATGCTGATTTGGAAGAGCTATCTGAACGCACTGATATCGAACGATTGTCGTTGAACAAGACGTACATTACTGGAACCGGACTTAAATATTTAAAGGGCAATAAACTAGTTTCGATTGCTTTGGTCGACAGCATGGTCAATGGCGAGGGAATGCAGGTGCTGGCGGAATTTCCAACCATTTCAGTAATTCGTCTGGTACGCTCGAAAAATCTTGACGATCAAGCGCTAACCTGGATTCTAAAGCTGCCCAGATTGCACACCCTCTACCTTTGCATGAACAACAAGCTCACTAAAAAATCGCTCGATACGATTACCAAAATTCCCCGATTACAAAGGTTGTCACTTCAAGGAATGACTGCAATTGATTCTGTTTCCAAAATCGCGTCGATTGCAAATCTGACGGCGCTGTCATTGGAAAACACAGGTGTGAAGGGCGCTACCCTGAGCGACCTTCGGCGTATGAAGAAATTAGTCGCGCTGGATCTTTCCGGATTGCAAATCACTGATGAACAAATGCGTTATGTTGCATTGCCGCAAATTCAAATGTTGGTATTGCGGAAAAACTTATTTACGGTCACCGGTCTGAAAGAATTGAGTAAGTGCAAAGATTTGCGCATACTAGATTTGCGCCAATGTCCCAACATTCGCGATGTTGATGCAGAAACTTTGAAAAAATTGTTTCCCAGGGTCGAAATCTTTCAAAAAGGCTCTGTCACTGATATCGACCAGCATTCAATTCAAGAAGATGTCTTGCGATACGTTGAACAGCCGTCTCGCCGAAAATCTTGAACGGTTTATTTTGATTCTTCCTTGTTATCGCTTTCATCGACGTCTCTTCGATTCTCTTTTCGGGATCTCGTCGAGGCTCAGTTTATTTCTCGTCGATACTTTTGATACCGCGTAATTCGTCGTAATTTCGTTTGATCAAATCATGCACGTAATTTCGCATTTTGCCTGAACTTCTATCGAAATCTGCAGGATACACAGGAGGCAATGCCCGCACCACAATATCTGAATTCCACTTCAATGATTTCGCCGTTTTCGAATAGATCTCGTATGTTCCTTTGACCACGATTGGAATTACCGGCACGTCACAGTCGACCGCCAAGCGGAATGCACCATCGCGAAAGTTCTGTATTTCACCATTTTCAGAGCGCGTTCCTTCAGGAAATATCATCACGGATGCGCCGCGCTTGAGCCAGTTTTTGCAGGTGGTCATCATCTCTTTGATGCTCTTCAAGTCGCCGCGTTTGATCTCGACGTATTGATTCAACATCATGTTTTGACCAACAAACGGCACTTTAAAAATCGATTCTTTGGAAACCCATTTGAATGGTTTGTAGATACCGTAGAGCACCCAGATATCCCAGAATGAGCTGTGATTGGCGACCAGGACGTAAGTTTTCGATGGGTCTATGTTGTCCAATCCTTCGTACCGTACTCTCCATCCGGGAATCGAGTGGATGTAAATCATCGCCCAGAAGCTAGCGAAGTAGTGCAGTAACCTGCGATTGGGATCGAATGGGAACGTGACCAGCGTTATCAGTGCTGCGATAGAGACCATGAAAAAGCTGGTACTGAAAAAGTATGCGCCGAATAAGTAGAGCCCGATTCTATCCAAAACAGTTTCTGTCTCCCGGTGGTATTGGTTGTGAGCTTGAAAACCAGCTGGGTTTGAAAGCGCCACTTATCAACCTGAATAACTCATATATAATAGCAATCTGCGCTGGAGCCAAGCCCTGTTTGCATCAGACGGTTAAGACTGCGTAATTCTCAGTTCGTCGGCAAATGATTCCAAGCCCATCGACGTTTTAGAGCTTGCACTTTGGACTCAGAGTGCCGCCTTCGACATTCTGATTCAAACGGCAAGACTCGAAAACATAAAATGCCAACATTTAAGTTTCTCCCAGCTGTTGCTGGTGGTGGCACTGTGACTCTGTCCGTGATACCATCAGGTGATATCGGCTATGGTGTCTGATAACAGTGCCGAATGTATCTAAACTGATCTCGACTCTCGCTGTTTGTTGCACGCTGGGTGTGACGAACACTCCAGCATTGGCAGCCGAGCATGCGCTTCGCGGACCGATATCGGTTAGCCCGCAGTATTTGAGTCTTGAGCACTCCGTGACGCGCGGTGCACTGGTGTTAAAAGCCGGCTCGATTTTTCCAGTTTCGCTGCTCACCGGTTTGGACAGCAGAACTGCGAAGCTGGGTCAGCCGGTGGAAGCAATGTTGCTCGAAGATATTGTCATCGATGGCAAAAACATCGCACCAAAAGGCAGCCACCTCAAGGGTTGGGTCGATTCTATTCACAAGCCCAGAAATGTTCTCGAATCGAAAGTGACTCCAAGCAATTGGTTGAATGCCAACGGCGCAATCTCCATCCATTTTGCCAGTATAGAATCGACCGGTGTATCGAAACATCCATTGCATTTAGATATCGATGCCCAGCCCGCCCCGGGAACTCCGGTGCGTGGTCCGCAGGATGAACATGAGCTTTGCGTTCACAATGATGGTTGTATCAGCGTCAAATGGAGTGGTATCAAATATAGTGCCGCAGGTTTGGCGATCGGCGCGGTCAGCTGGGCGACTGGGCCATATCGCCTGATTACCGGTCCGGTCATATCGGGAACGGCGGGCGCGATTAAACCTGAATACGCGCTGGACAAACCGGTCTTAAAGGAAGATGCGTTGACCAGAACAAAAGGTGGACTGGTGGGTGCGGTTAAAGGTTTGCCCGGTGGTTTTCTAATCACAGGAGTAGCAAATCATGGTGGCTACATCTCGGTGCCGCCCGGCGTGCAACTTGAAATTCGTCTGGTCAGCGATCTGGTCATGCCGATGCAAACAACCGTCGAAGGGTTGATGTAATCCAGACATTAGCCGTTTAATTTTTCAATGACTTTTTTCACGCAGTCATGTGCTGCATGAATCTGTTCAGAGTCATAAGACCAACGTTCGAGAAAGGCGTGATAAGTTCCAGTGTTCTTCTCCTGCGAACTGCCGTGCTCAAGGCGTTCTTCGCAGGCCGCTTTGATGTCTAAAAGCTCTTTCAACATATCAGGACTGTTCAACTTTGTAATCAAATAGGCACTTCGAACTGCTACTCGATCGGAACCGTCAGCCAGACCAGGCTGTTCCGAGCGTCGATGAACAACGGCAGTAGCGCAGGACATCACCAGGTTTCGCGCGAGCAAAGTGTGCGAGTGTCCTGGATTGGCTTTAATCGTTTCAATCACAATCGTTGGAATCCGGTTTCCAAAATTCCAGTCACCTGTAAGTAACGAAACGAAAAAGCCTCTTGCCGTCGGCATATCAGACAAAAGCGCGACGATTTGCGCGCTGGCGTCTTCGTCGGAAAGCGCTTTCTGTTCGAGCTTTTCGATAAGCTCGTGACTGGTATCAATCGATTCTTGAAACGTGAGATTTTGCATTTTACGCCTGACTGTGTAACTGCTGGGTGCAATTCCCATTGACCGGACATACTTTTGATTTTATCGTGAGTGCGTGTGGAACTGGTACCGGAAGTAAAGCTTTCACCTCCACTTCGATGAGTGTCTGATTTTTATAACGGCACTCAGCTAGAGGCAATCCGATTGACAAAAACCTTACCCGATGGGCAGTCGTCAGCGTCGCAACAACCCGGCAACCTCCCGAAAGCATCCCCACCGAGCCGTGTGACAACTCCAGGCGAGTTTACGGACTTGGCGAGCCAAAACACGTTTGACGCGAACCAGGCGCCTTCCACCGAACTAATCGCTGCCGTCGCTACCGACCTCAAAACGGCGGCAATCGGCTCGGACATGAAGGTCGGTATCAGCTCGTTCGCCTCATGGATGCTCGGCGTTGGCGCGATCATCGGGTCTTACGCCTGGCTTGTTCATGGACCAATGATTGCCAAAGCGGGACCACTTGCTGCAACCGCTTCCTGGATCATCGCGGCTGTTTTGACTCTGCCGTCGGCATTCATTTTGGCTGAACTTTCTTCAATGTTCCCAGCCGCAGGCGGTCCGTATGTTTTCAAGTATTACGCTTTCAGAAGATTGTCGTCCAAGAACGGCGAATTAATTGGCTTTTTGACGGGATGGCTATTTTACGTCTGCGTGCTTTGCGGTCTTTCTTGTATGGGTATTGGGTTTAGCAACCTTGTCAGTACCTGCCTCTGCGGCTCGCCGGCTCAGGCGCCGGTCTGGTTAAGCAGCCTACTAATCATCTCTCTGTTCCTGAGTTGCACCGTGATGAACTTGTTCTCAGTTAGCAAGGCGTCGGCGATCAACACCTGGGCAACATTTTTGAAATTTGGAATGTGTTTTGCATTCGGCGCGCTGGTTTTCTTTTCGCCACATGCCTCAATTAACAATATTTTTGGTGCCATGAGTTTATCTGGCTCCAGCACCAACTTCTGGACCAATTTGTCCGGTGTCTTTCTGCTTGCCCTGAGTGGGTACTCAGGCATAGAAATCACATCCTGTGCGGCTTCTGAAACCAAGGATGCAAAGAAAAGCGTTCCTCGCGCGATCATCCTGACACTGCTAGCGACCGCGCTAATCTACCTTTCGATGTCGATCGCAGTGAGTGCGGCCTCACCATATATTCTCTCTCCGGAGGGCGGCACCGCGGTCGTCGCCGGTACGAAGGTCGTGGCGACCGTACCATCACTGACTGATTATCTGGGCGGTAAAATCTGGGGCAATCTGATGAGCGCCTGCGTAATGGCTTCAATAGTAGGCTCCGGCGTCAGTTGTCTTTTGAGTTTGGCACGCGTGGGTTACTCAATGGCAGCAACGGGGCTCTTCCCCCGTAAATTTGCTGAACTCCATCGGCAAAGCAAAACGCCACGATACGCACTCTGGTTTCAATTCTGGGGAATTATCGCCGTTGCCTGCAGCGTAGACATATTAACCAAACTGGGACTGTGTCCGAATGCTTATGTCTTCATGGGAGAGGTTTTTGGCTACATCTACGCATTCTTAGCCATTTTGTATGCGTTCTGTTTAATGTCGTTGCGTTACACCGACCCGGATATGCCGCGCCCGTTTCGCATCGGTGCAAAGGGAAACGGCCTTGCCTGGATACTCGCGGTGCTCTCAGCCATTGTTTATGGTTTCGCCGCCTTTGCCTGTTGTAACTGGATTCAGCAGGTTGCCAGCTTGATCCTGCTGCTGGCTGGCGTTCCGATTTTCTTTTATTACCGTAAAAGTGATGCCTTTTTGGCAGGCGAGGTAGCAAACCCGCAGGCTTAGCCGATTGCCCGGAAGGCTTGAAATCTAAAGGGAATCTTGCGATTTTCGTGAGTCAAATCCTTGTTACAAACAGCGCCTTTTAACACAATTACGAGCCTTTTTATGTTCTCATATAAGACAGGCGCGTCTATCTCTACAGGCAATGGCACTATGTCACAATCACGGTATCTGAATATTTACGTTCACGGAGACAAGAAAAAGCTCCCTCATTTGCTCACCGCGATTTCAAAGTCAGTGTGCGATGGATGGGTAGCATCAGCTGATGTCCGCACACGTCGCGGCATCGATGAGATTCAAGAGTACCAATTCACCGCGAACTCGACGACTGGTTTTCTCCGCTTTTTCTGCAGCGCAGACAGACCGTATGTGTTCTATTTGAGAGACTCTGGAATCATTGGTTCAGAAGGACCTATCACTCTGCAGGACAATGACTATCTCGTCAGACATTTCGTTTCATCGGTTCTTAAACCAGTTTGTAGCGAAATGGATTTCAAACTTCAAGTCACTCGTTCATTGATGCATTAATCAACGCCCCGCATGTGGTGGCACGCTAGTCACCGGTGTGAGGTTACAGCGGCGCGTCCTTATAGGGCGCGCTGTTTTGCATTTCGATCAGGGAAAACCCTATTGTTTGTCTGGGGACGAAACAATAGAGTGTAAATTCGTGAGATGTCAATCGGCGCCAATGCATTAATCATGCTTCCAGGCGCTGTTCTAGTCGGACAAATCAACAGAACGGGCGCCACTCCCAGTGCTTGTACCGGAGTCGGTTGCGAAGTTCTGAGTGTGTTCCATATCGTCGAGAGCGGAACGCGTCATCATGTTTGCGAAATTGGCTTGGTTTGTGGGTTATCGCACAGGCTTAGTTTAATTTGAGCAGCTTTAAACAATAAACTCAGGAAGTGCTCATCTTTTTGAGTATTCAATCACTGCATCAATTTTTTGATGCATTCGCTTAGCCGTTTGACGTTGACTGTGAGTTCGCTTCAAGCTGTATGAACAGCTTGTTTTGACGCGACGTTCTTATGAGGATCGAACATATGGCATTGTCACCTCTGTGGCAGTTTCGACGTGCAGTCGAAACTCGTTGGTTTAATTTCGCGAATAATTTTTCGCCCCCACCAACATTCAAACCAGTAAACATGAACAAAAAGAACCCGGCCGCAAAGGCTCTAAAAAGTCAGAGTGGGTGGCAGGATGTATGTTTCGTCCACTCGATTGTGGAGGATCATAATCAGGAAGGCGTTGTCGTTTTGAAAGACGGAAGTCTGCGCAAATACATTTCCTTGAGTGGCTGTAACCTGCTTTTGTCCGATGACCATGAAAAGGATTTGTTGGCACGACAATTCACCAGTTTCGTAGATAGCTGCGATTCTGATATTCAGATCATCGTCAGATCGAGACACCTGGCTGTTGAAGAGTATTTGTCGAACTATCAGATGCACGTCAAAACCGAAGACGAATACTTGAAACGATTCGCCGACTACACCGATAAATGGTTTCGTTCGATTCAAGGTTTGAGTTTTATTCCTCAACGTGAGTTTTATATCGTGATAAGTTTTCAACCGCCTGATTGTGGGGCTGGAAAAACTTGGAGCGGAGCACGTTCGCAAGAGAAGCATGATGACTACTTGTACATCATCGAGCGTATGACGCAAAATGCTTTCGATCAACTTCATCAGAGCAATTTGAAACCGAAAATTCTTGGTCTTCAGCAGGTTCGAAATTTGATTTACAGCGATTTGAATCCGTCGTTGTCAGCGCGCGAACCAGAAGCACCACCGTCCGATCCAGCTATTTCGGAAGCTTCTTGCTTGACGCGCTCGGCATTGGAGGTCCAAGACCGTTACCTCTGGCTTGATGGCAAGTACATCACAACGCATTATGTTTCCAAACTTCCGCATGATACCTGGATTGGATGGCTCGTGGATCTGATGTCAGTTGGCATCGAATATACGTTCTCTATTTTTGTCCATCAATGCGAT
>CAZRMH010000160.1:10689-16835 GCA_964600935.1 uncultured Candidatus Obscuribacterales bacterium | reverse complement strand
AACGCCTTATTACATGAGCCCCGAGCAAGGACTAAGTCGGGCTGCCGATGGTCGCAGCGATTTATATTCGCTTGGGTGTGTGATGTTCGAAATGCTGACTGGACACACTCCGTTTGAAAAGAACAGCGCTGCCGAAACCATCGGTGCGCACGTCCGCGATGTTGCTCCTAAATTGCGATCCGTCGCCATGATTGACAGTTGCATGGCTTCTGAGCTGGAACGTGTTGTAGCTAAATTGCTCGAGAAGAATCCAGCAAATCGATTTCAGACGGCCAAGGAACTTCGAGAAGAATTGGAAGACATGCTCGTGAAAATGAGGAGGGGGCGTCTTCGGGCTGGTTGCGGCTATGATGAGACCGCGATCGATCTTCCTGTTTCAAAACCGTTGATCGTCGAAGCCGATGCTAAAGATTCGTCGTTTGAAGCGGCATTGAAAAAGCCGAAAATCAAGTTTAGTCTTTTGCGACTGGTTTCTCTAATACCGTATCTGGTGCTGGTATTGCACGTCAGCTATAAACGGTGGCGGTTGTCTGCTTGATTGCCACCTGGGGCGACCGGGGTGATCACGGGTTCCGTGTCGAGGTTACCGGTCAATGCCTCATTTATCGAGAACCCGTTTGTGATTTTTCTCGCTGTTCTGCCGCCGTCGACGAGCTATTCGACCCAGCCGTGTTGTTGTTGTTCGATGGCACTGCTGATTCGTCCAAGCCTTCTGCGCTATTCAAGTTCAGTTTAATAAACAGTTTTCTCAACCAGACTTGAGCATCGTCGATGATGGTAAACACGACTGGTATCACAATTAGTGTCAGTAAGGTTGACGTGATCAGACCGCCAATTACAGCGATTGCCATGGGGGCGCGTGCTTCGGAACCGGCGCCGATGCGGATGGCAATCGGAAGCATACCGGCCACCATAGCGACGGTGGTCATCAGAATCGGTCTCATTCGTGCTTCTCCAGCCTCGATGATGGCTGTTAAACGGTCCTTTCCCTGGTGTTGTGCCATCAAGCAATATTCGACCAGCAGAATCGCGTTTTTGGTCACCAGTCCCATGAGCATAACGATTCCGATTAAGGCGTAGAAACCTAAAGAGTCGCCTGTGATGCACAACGCTATCAATGCCCCGCCGAGTGCTAGTGGCAGAGACATCATGATCGTAAACGGATGCAAGAAGCCGCCGAAGAGCAGCACTAGCACAGCCCAGATTAGCAGTACTCCGACTGTGAGTGCCCAGGCAAACCCTCCGAAGATGTCTTTTTGAATTTCGACGTCTCCGGCTGGAACGTTTCTAACTGACTTCGGCATCTCCTTCCAATGCTTCAACGCCTGCACTTTTTTAAGCGCTTCTCCTAGCGGCAGACCGGTGGCGAGACTGGCGTCGATAGTGACCTGGCGATAACGGTCATATCGATCGATTTGCGCTTCGCCTGATGCAAAGCGAATTTCAGCGACACTGACCAGTGGAACGAGGCTGCCATTGCTCGACATAACCCGCAAACTCTTCACGGTGTTCACATCTTCTCTGTACTTGGGATCGATTTGAACGCGAATATTGATTTGCCGCTCGGGCAGGTTGAACTTCGGCAGGTTCCGTTCGATGTCGCCAAGCGTGGCGATAAGAGCCGTTCTCGCGATTGTTTCAACGGAGATGCCTTGTTCGGATGCTCGTTCGAAATTTGGATAAACCTGGATTTCGGGACGTTCGAGTGCCGCTGTCGAAACGATATCATCGATGCCTGGGATGGAGCGCATCTCGTCGCTGAGTTTCTCGCTGAATTGTCTGAGCGCGGCTGTATCATTGCCGACGAGAATCAATTTCAACTTGCCTGTTATCCCACCGCGAGCTTCGAAGCTGATCCGTGGACCGGGGATGACATTCAATTTTGAGCGAATAGTCTCTTCGAATTCTTGTTGCGAGAGCCGGCGTTTATCTCGCGGTTTCAGGCGAACATAAATCGTACCTTTGTTTACCTCGCCAGCTACCGCGGCACTTCGCCGATTAGCTGCTGTTCCCGAACCGATTTGTGAGAAAACACTCTGGACGTCAGGCTGTGCTAAGAGCACGTCGGTCAGACCGGTTATTGCTCTGCGACTGTCAGCCAGTGGCGTTCCCGGCGGCATCTCCATACTGATAATGCTCTCGCCGCGATCTACGCTGCCGATAACTGATGTCGGCATCATTTTGAAGAGCACGATACTGAGTGCGAAAAATGCTACTCCGCAGGCGACCGTCTTCCAGCGATTGCGCAATGACCACATCAGGATCTGGTTGTACAACTTTAGAAGCGCTTGATTGTCGTGAGATTCTTTGATTGGCGTCAATAGATATGCCGCCATCAGTGGTGTCAGCATACGGGCAACGACCAGGGAGAAGAAAACCGCAGCCGCTACTGTTAAACCAAACTGGCAGAGGAATTTACCCGGAATACCACCCATGAATGCTACCGGAACAAACACGACAATGATGGTCATAGTAGTTGCCACTACGGCGAGCCCGATCTCATCGGAGGCGTCGAATGCTGCTTGAAACGGTTTCTTGCCCATGCTCATATGTCGCACGATGTTTTCAATTTCGACAATCGCATCGTCGACTAAAACGCCGATTACCAGTGCAAGCGCGAGCAGCGACATGTTGTTCATGGTGAAACCGGCCATCTTCATCACGGCAAAAGTCGGTATCAAAGACAGTGGCATCGCAAGTGAAGAAATTACCGCCGATCGCCAATCTTTGAGGAACAACCAGACGACGAATACAGCCAGTCCACCACCCACTAACAGCGAGTCTAGAGCCGCGTGATACGACTGGTGAACGAAGATACACTGGCTACGAATTTTTTTGATTTTTAGATCCGGTGGTAAGGTCTTCTGCAATGCTTCGAGTTTCTTATCCACGGCTTCTTCGACGTCAACCATGTTGGCGCCGGCACTTCTGACGATGGAAAATGCAACAACAGGTTTATTGTCCATCATCGCCATCTGACGTTGATCTGACGATGCGTCTTCAATCGAGCCCAGGGTGTCGAGCCGTGCCCAACGATTGCCGGGCAACGTAATGCGTGTGGCGGCGAGCTTTTCCGCGGACACTGCGCTGCCCAGAGTCCGAACTGATTCTTCTTGCGCGCCGACTTCGCCGCGTCCACCGGGCAAGTTGGTATTGACGGCGCGGACCTGACTGCTGACCATGTCGGCTGTGATTCCAAGCGACTCTAGTCGGGAGGGAATTAGATTGACGCGGATTTCTCGATCTACTCCACCGGCGCGTTCCACCTGTCCGACGCCTTTGATGCCGAGAATCGAACGAGCAATCTCGTTATCGGTGATCCAGCTAAGTTCTTCTACCGTTCTTCGATCCGAGCCAACAGAGTAGGTTACGAACGGTCCACCAACAAAGTCTAATCTGGAAACAATCGGCTCGTCGATACCAGCTGGCAGCTGAGTACGAATCTTGGATACTTCGTTGCGCACGTCATTAACGGCTCTGTCGACGTCAGTTTCCAACTCGAATTCGATTGTCGTGGAGGAAACCCCTTCGTTGACTTTCGAGACGATATGTTTGACGTTGCCGATACCGGAGACGGCGTCTTCAATTTTCCGCGTCACCTGGGACTCGAGTTCGGGTGGTGCCGCGCCGGTTTGGGCAACGGTTATTGAGACGATTGGCACGTCGATGTTCGGAGACTCATCGATTCCGAGAGAGAAGAAGCAGTAAACGCCCGCGACCGTCATAGCCAGAAACAAAACGAGGACGGGGACAGGATTTTTTATAGACCAGGCTGAGATATAGCGGAGGTTCATTTGGTTTTGCCTGCACTTACGCGCACTGTATCTCCATCCTTGAGAAAGCCACTACCTGTAGTGACAACCTGTTCTCCGGCTTTTACTCCGGATTTGATTTCTACGAGTTCTCCGGCATGTTCACCGGTTTTTACTTCGCGAGAAAATACCTGATTTTTGTTTTCGAGAACGTAAACAATCTTGCGCCCGTCTTTGTCGACAACGCTCGGACCTGGCACGACCAGTGCGTTCAGTTCGCCTAAATCGACGATGCCGCTTACAAACATACCTGGTCTCCATCCGCTTTTCGGATCGTAAGGTATGTCGATGCGGGCGGTTGCCAGGCGTGTGTTCGTTTCGACAGTCGGGCTGATTTCGCGAATCACTCCATTCATAGTTTCACCAGCTGCACCGATGAACTTGACCGTTTGTTTGCTACGGAGAAACGCCACATCCTGCTCTGGAACTAGAGCCCGCACTTCATAACGGTTGTCTCTGACCATCTGGAAAAGGTCTTCATTGGCCATTGTCACGTCGCCGATGTGCGCGAGCCGTTTAGTTATCAGACCAGCTGTCGGTGCTTTTATGATGGTCTGCGCGACTTGTGCTTCGAGCTGCGCGACGCTGGCTCTGGTCTCTTCGATATCGGCGCCTGCCATATCGATGTCGTGTTGCATGCCGCCTTCCAGCGCCAGCTTTAAGTTCTCAGATGCTTGTGTTTGAGCGAAGCGAGCCGCTTCCAGTTTTTGAAGCGCGTTTCGGTATTCAGCATCAGCTGTGGTTTCCGACGTCTCTCTGTTGTCCAGATCTTCTGCGGAAACGGCACCCTCTTTCCGCAATTCCTTGTAACGCGCCGAGGACAATTTTGCGTTTCGCAAATTGGCTTTGGCTCTTATGACGTTTGATTCTTCTTGTGAAACGATTGCGGAGGCTTGAGCCAAAATCGCTTTGATTCTGTTTATGTCCATCGGCCGATTCGGCTGTTTGGTTTTCTCTAAATTAATCAGCGCTCGTTTCAGCTTGGCGCGTTCGCGTTCCAGTTGCGCGCGAATCACTGATGAGTTAAGCGTAGCGAGGACTTGTCCCTTCTTGACCAGATCGCCTTCTTCCACATTAACATGATCGATTCGCAGACCGCCGGCTTCGGCGCCAATCGTCAGCGGATCCCAGGCGAAGACCGTTCCAGCCAATTTCAGAGTGCGATGCACCGCTTTAATGCCGACCGTTTCGACGGTTACTGTGAGAACTGCTTTGTCGCCATCGTCTTTGATCGGTTTTGAGAAGTTTTGGTAAATTCTGATACCGAGTGCGGTGACGATTGCCAAGCTTACGACAATCGAGATGAGTTTCCAGTGTGTGCGAAAGTAATTAGGCATCCTGGTCTTTGATCCTTCATTAGGTTCGATCTCGATTGCTTCTTTTTCTTCTGTTCGGTGAATCAATTGTGGCATGGTCTCCTGCGGCCCTTGGTTTTTTAATTGTGTTATCGACGGAAAACAAAAACAGATTTACTACAGTTCGAATTCGAGATATTTGTCTAAGTTGGCACGCTCCGCGTCGCTCAATAGTCCTGCAAAAACTAGTGATAGCACTTGCTTTGAGAGTGACTCGAAAGTTTGTCCATCTCTGGCGAAATAGGTCGTGAAAATCGTTCCATATAGAAGATTACTGATTGTCTGAGTGACTTGCTCTTCGTTCAAAGGGCGGAAGCGACCGCTTTTGCAGAGTGAGCGAAATAATTCATGCCAGGGCGCGATGTTTCGTTCTCGGTGTTCCAGATATGTCGGCTTTTTTCGATCGCGAAACTCAGCACGTTCTTGAACGATCAACTCGACGACATCAGCATGCGTGTCAAAATATTTGAGGAATGACCGAATCGCCCTGGCGATCTGCTTAATCGTATCTTCTTCAGTGCCGAGCGAATGTTGGATGGCTGCGCTCAATCCGGCCATTCCACGATCGACTGCAGCAAGAAACAACAGTTCCTTACTGGGGAAGTAGTGATAGATAGTGCCTTTGGCGATGCCAAGGCGATCGGCGATTTCTTGCACATCAGTGCTAGCGTAACCTTTGCTTGCGAAAATCTCTGTCGCGATTGGCAGAATTTCTTCGCAACGCTGGCTGGCCAGCTCTAGATTGCGCGGTCGCCCTGGTCCCCGTCGGTTCAACGTATTGGTCAAAACTCACCTTGCATTAATTTACTGACGCGTCAGTCGATAAACTATCATACCCTCACGAAACTTGCCAGGCCTGGGTTTGGAAAGCTTCACAGTGGGCCTTTGCAAAGGCAATTTGGCTCCTTAAGAAAAACGAGGAAAAACCAAGTCTTCAGGCAGCCAATCTGATATAAAACACTGGATCACTGGAGGTGAT
>CAZRMH010000160.1:0-10679 GCA_964600935.1 uncultured Candidatus Obscuribacterales bacterium | reverse complement strand
AATGAAGCCCGGCATAGAAGACTACGCCCTGGCTAAATCCGAAAAACACAACCACCTTCTCAAGCAGTTGATGAAGGAAACCTACGATTCCATGGATTATCCGCAGATGTTGACCGGTCCGATCGAGGGGCAATTTCTTAAAATGATGATCCGGGTGACCGGCGCCAAGCGTGTTCTGGAAGTAGGCACCTTCACAGGTTATGCTTCCCTATCGATGGCTGAAGGACTACCGTCGGACGGAAAGGTCACCACACTTGATTTGAATCCTCGCTGTCTGGAACTGGCGAGAAAATACATCGAGCGCAGCGACTACGCGAAGAAAATTGAAATCATCGAAGGACCAGCATTGGAGTCAATCGCGAAACTGGATGGGCCGTTTGATCTGGTGTTCATCGATGCAGATAAGACAAACTATCTGAACTACTACGAAGCCTTGCTTCCGAAGTTGAAAACGGGTGGAGTAATCCTGGTTGATAATGTGCTTTGGAGCGGCAAAGTACTCGATCCAACCTCTGATGACGATCTGGCTATCGTTGAATTCAATGACCGCGTATCTGTCGATGAACGCGTCGACAAGGTATTACTGACGGTGCGCGATGGCGTTTTCTTTATTCGTAAAAAATAAACCTAGATAATCCTGATTAGCAACTCTACATAGGAATCGATATATGACCACAACAGTGGAAACGATGAAACCAACCCGTGTACACGACGCGCTTAAAGTAGAGAGCGTCGGCAAGAAAGTTCGACTTTGCGGATGGGTCAGAACCCGGCGCGATTCGAAAGGCGGATTTTCTTTTATTGAATTGAACGATGGCTCTTGCATGAAGAGTGTGCAGGTTCTAGCCGAAGCTGCGCTTACAAACTATGAAAGCGAAATTCTAAAAGTCGGTATTGGCAGCAGCCTCGAAGTAATTGGCGAAGTCGTAGAATCACCTGGTAAAGGTCAGACAACCGAAGTAAAAGCAGAGTCGATCAAAGTTATGGGGTGGGCTGATCCGGCCACCTATCCGTTGCAAAAGAAAGCGACGTCGATGGAATTTCTTCGCACGATCGCACACTTAAGACCGCGGACTAACACGTTTGGCGCGATTGCTCGTGTGAGAAACGAAGTCTGCAAGTCGATTCACAACTTTTTTCAATCACGCGGATTTCTCTACGTTCATACGCCGATTATCACCGCATCTGATGCTGAAGGCGCTGGCCAAATGTTCAATGTCACTTGTTTGGACATGAACAACATTCCGCGAAAACCATCTGAAGGTGGCGCTCGCGGCGAAATCGACTTTGAACAGGATTTCTTTGGTCGTCCGACGCACCTCACAGTTAGCGGACAACTAGAAGCGGAAATCTATGCGACGGCGTTGAGCAATGTTTATACATTCGGTCCAACATTCCGGGCTGAAAATTCGAACACTTCCCGCCACCTCGCCGAGTTCTGGATGGTAGAGCCTGAGATGGCTTTCTGCGATCTGGAAGGCGATATGCGCTGCGCCGAAGATTTCTTGAAAACGATTTTTACCGATGTAATGACCAATTGCGGCCCTGATATGGAATTTTTCAATCAGTGGATCGACAAGACAGTTTTGGAAACTTTGAAACATATCGTCGATAGCGATTTCGTGCGGATCTCCTACACTGAAGCCGTAGACATATTAGTGAAATGCGGACATCAATTCGAGTTTCCAGTGAGCTGGGGAATCGATTTGCAATCAGAACACGAGCGCTATTTGACGGAAACCAAGTTCAAGAAACCAGTCATCGTTTATGACTATCCCAAAGACATCAAAGCTTTCTACATGCGTTTGAACGACGATGGCAAAACGGTTCGCGCGATGGATGTGCTGGTTCCAAAAGTCGGGGAAATCATCGGCGGAAGTCAGCGGGAAGAGCGTCTGGATGTTCTCATCGAGCGCATGAAAGCCTGCCATCTCGATCCGGAAGAATATTGGTGGTATCTGGACCTGAGACGCTTTGGCACCGTGCCGCACGCTGGTTTCGGGTTGGGCTTGGAGCGTACCGTTCAGTTTATTACCGGTATGGGAAATATTCGTGATGTCATCCCGTTCCCACGCGCTCCCAAAACAGCAGATTTTTAAACAACTGCTCGCCGACGCGAAAAACTTAGAGCACTATGGTGAGCCGGATTTGGAACGCGATGGGCTCCTCGTCTGCGGAGACAACATCGAATTTTTCAAATCGGCGGGTTCGTTTTTATCAGGGCAAGTGCGGTTGGTCTATCTCGACCCGCCGTATAACACCGGCAACGCCAATCTGGTCTACGAAGACGATCTGCATCGGTCTGATTGGCTGGTGATGATGCGAAATCTGTTGAATCAACTGCTTCCGCTCTTAACTAAAGATGGGTGTATTTGTGTAAGCATCGACGATTCTGAGATGCCTTATTTGCGAGTCTTGATGGATGAAATTGTCGGCGAGAAAAAGTTCGTCGCCTGTGTTGCTTATGAACGCTCGGGCAGCGCCGGACTTGGTCAAGGCGGTGTGATTTTGAACACCAAGGAATACATTTTGATCTATTCAAACGACAAGCGTACTTTGAACGACATTGGATATGAACGTCCGCTAGACAAGGAAACCATGCGGCGCTACAGCAAAGTTTTAGTCGACGAAGGCCGTCGAGTTCTAATTGATGAGTTTGACGCATCCGGCCAGCGTGCTCGTTTGTTCAAACACGACAATGTTCAGATCGCTAGCCTATCTTTGCGTTCGTTCGATAAGCGCCGCGAGGAGATCGACTCTAAGTTTTCTGAGTCCTTTGACAAAATTTTTCGGACTCAGAATGTTCAAAAGGAAAATTCGTTTCAGAACTCGATCATCTCGCGATTAGAAAAGGATGAGTTCTACAGTTTGGAATATGTGCCGAGTCGCGGCAAATATAAGGGAACGAACAAAACGCTCTATTACTGTAACGGCGAGCTCTGTGCCTGGCTAAAGGATTCGGCGTTTGTCACCGCCGATGGTATCACTAAAAGAAACAAACTTACAGACTTCTGGTCGCACGCAGAAATTCCGAAGGCGGATTTAGCTAACGAAGGTGGCGTTTTATTCTCTCGAAGTAAGAAGCCTGAACATCTCATGCACCGTTTGATTGCGCTGGCATCGAACCCCGGCGACCTCGTTCTAGACCCGTTTTTGGGCAGTGGGAGTTTCGTCGCCGTTGCTCATAAAATGGAACGTCGATGGATCGGAATCGAATCCGGTCAACATTTTTTCGATGGACCACTGTCGCGCATGAAGCGCGTCGTTGACGGTGATCAAACTGGTGTTTCGCGGCTGACAAACTGGCAAGGTGGTGGCACCTTCGCGTATCGAGTTCTGTAGTGGTCGTTCTCGTGCCTTAAACAACCGTTGTTTTGTTTTATCGGCCAACGACTCGTTTTAGTCTGACTGTGCCTTTTCCGTCGTTGTATGGAACGGCCATGTATTGCAAAGTCGGCTCACCCGGTCTGACGCATTGCATGGGCACCATCGCGTACTGCTGCTGCTGCTGAGACGAAGGACCAACGGTATACGTTCCTGCCGTTGGCGTTTTCGTAGGGAAGGTAACTTCGGCAGCCTGAGTCGCTCCAGGACCTAGTCCGTGAGATGCATCAGCCGTCTCGTTCTCAATGCGATCACGTTGATACGCGTTCAATCCAACCAGAGTCAATGTTACTGCAACCATGATGACTGCGAATATTCGCAATTCTTTCTTGTTAGATTTTGGGTTCGCGACATGGCAACATGCGCAGGCTTTCGTATGCATAGTTGGTGATGAATTTGATTTGTTCGTATGAAAGGTGTTGCGAATCTCTTCGCTCGGGGGATGAATCATAATTGTCGTTTAGCTCGTACCAGTATTGACTCGGTCTCCTGGTCAAGCTTCATCTTACTGCCCTGAAATGGGTAGTCAAGCGGAATTGCGTATTACCACGTAGAGCAATTAACCTGGTCTTTCAGCGACTTTGCCAGTTGTATTCTGTGACGCCTTGACCCGACCGCTTCGGCGACTGCGGACGTGGCGCAACTCTCACCGGGACTGGTCTTGAGACCGACTGGCGGTCCAAGATCGCCTGAGTGTCGGGGGATGCGATGATTGGTTCCAACTTCTTCGCTTGCGGCATTTTCAGCGCCTCTGAATCATGTCCGCCTATAAGTGAATATTCAGGTTTACTATGACCTGAGTAGAAACCTTGGTTGTACTTTTTCCACATTACTGCAGCCACTGTACCACCGGTGACGTTGCGCCCTGGAACCGACTTGTTCTCAGAGTTTCCGGTCCAAACAGCCGTCACTAAATCGGGTGTGAAACCAACAAACCATAAATCTTTGGCATCATTGGCGGTGCCAGTTTTTCCCGCTGCCGGTATGCCGGAGAGTCTCGCGTGTGTGCCAGTTCCGCTGTCCACGACCTTCTTCAGGATTTCGACAATTTTAACGGTAGCGTCTTCGTCTAGCACTCGTGACGAGTGCGCCGCTTCGCTCTCGAAAATCACTTTGCCCTTTTCGTTCTCAATACGTCGAATGAACTGCGGTTCCATATAGACACCGCCGCGCGCTAACGTACCATAAGCGGATGCCATGGAAAGCGGTGAGGCGGCTGATGCGCCGAGTGAGAGTGCCAGAGTCGGCGCTAGCGGTTCCGTAATGCCTGCTCGGCGTGCCGTGTCCACGATCGGGCCGATTCCTGTTTGTTGCGCTACGCGAACACTGCAAACGTTTCTCGAAAATGCCAATGCTTGTTCTACCGTGATTAAACCCATAAACTTTTTGTCGAAGTTGCTGGGCT
This sequence comes from uncultured Candidatus Obscuribacterales bacterium, assembly GCA_964600935.1. Taxonomy (GTDB): domain Bacteria; phylum Cyanobacteriota; class Vampirovibrionia; order Obscuribacterales; family Obscuribacteraceae; genus JADYXR01. Next base: position 5,890 of record CAZRMH010000160.1, on the reverse strand, counting down.
GCCAGACTTTGTCTCCATCGTCCAGCACCATCAGCGGTGCATCTGAAATTGTGCTGGATGGTGTCAAAATTCGCTGTTCGAATGCAGTCAAATAAACGAACGGCTTAAACGAAGATCCCATCGTATGCGGATGGATAGCGGAATTCCACTGATTGTCCAGATAATTACCGAGTCCGCCAACCATTGATAGGACCGCACCGTCTTTCAAGCGCATCGATACCAGAGCTGCCTGGTCGAGACCCACAGGTAGATGGTGTTGGTAGTCGGTTAGAACTTTTTCTGCCGCCTTCTGGGCCTGCTGGTCCAGGTATGTATAGACCTTTAAACCGGAGTGCCGACGAAACTGCACCGTTGATTCAACCTGTTGCGCGACATAACTCGAGTAATAAGGATATTTGGGAACGAATTGTTTTGCCGGGGTTAGAGGTTTCGACGACATGAAAACCAGCTGTTCATGCGACGCATCCCACGATTCACGTTCACTGATAAACCCGTACTCGGACATTTTTCGAACGACAGATTGTTGATTCCTGAGCGCGGCCATTCGATGCGAACGATCGCCGAGTTGTGTTGGTGATTTGATCAGACCAGCAAGGAATGCTGATTCACCAACAGATAGATCTCTGGCTGATTTTGCGAAATAGGTTTTCGCTGCCTGCTCAGCGCCGTATGCACCTTGACCGAAATAGATCTGGTTGAGATAAAGCTCGAGAATTCGATCTTTCGAATAACGATTTTCAATCTGGTTAGCAACCAGTCCTTCAGCCAATTTCAGTGGTATCGTTCGCGATTCGTTCGGGAAGAACACGTTTTTAACAAGCTGCTGCGTCAACGTGGAACCGCCTTGCACCTGTTTCCTCGCGGTGATATTGGCCATGAATGCGCGTAAAACGCCTTCCGCGCTGACACCATGGTGTTCATAAAAATAGTGGTCTTCCTGCGCCAAAACTGCCAGGACGAGATTGCGGGAGATATTGTTGATTGAGACAATCTCTCGTTTCTCTTTTTCTGGAAAGGTGCAAATTAGTTTATCGTTGATGTCGTAAACCGAGATGGATGCGCCAGGATGATAGTTTTCCAAAAGTGAGATGTTGGGAACTTTGGCCAGATAAAACCAAACGAACATGGTGAAAACGCTGACGACAACACACATGAGCAGCGTGACGCTCGACGCTGTTACGCGAACGAATTTCCAAAATCCATCAAGAGCCGGTTTGACGTTATTGAAATTTTTAAGTCGACTGTAATTATCCGGATCCGGATCGCGAAACAACTAGTAAATCTCCAGGGACTGAAAACCGTATACTGTCAAAAGCAAACAGTAACATTGATTGTATCAATGCCTCCGCTGAAGTAAAGCGCGAATGGCGTTAACGCAATTTCGTTAACACGTTTCCGACCAAAACAACTACATCAGTACTTTGTTGTCTGCCAGCGTTGGCTGCAATGAGCGGCTTTTCTCAACAGTTGTCCCGACATGTTCGTCCACTTTCATGAAAACCGTTGGCGCATAGTTCTTGTGTGCCTGCGTTGTTGGATGAAACTCAGCGGTTTTCGGTTGCTCCGGCAATGCTTCGTTTATCACGAGCAAAAAGGTCGCGTTTGCTGGTGCTTCATGCACAGGCTCGGAATGAGTGACTGGTTTCGTATTTGTCTTCGGATTAGACTGTGGTTTCTCAGCTTCGTGATCAGCCGTCATCGCTGCAGGCATCGCAACCATCGGCGGTTTCATTGCAATCTGTGGCTTTGCTGCAACAGGCTTGATTTGCGGTTTTTGGCTCTGTCCGACGATCTTGGCTTCTTGCGCTTCGATCTTCGCTAGTTTCTGTTTGGCCTCTAACAGTGCGGCTTTCATTGCATCTTCATTTGCCGGTTTCATCACCATCATTCTAGTGGTAGATTCGGCTTCCGGTTTAATCGCTATTGATTTAGTCGTTTCCGTCGTCGCTGGTTTCGCTGCAACAGTCGGATTTGCCGTGTTTGCTGGGCTGTCTTTCAGTGCGTCTTTGATTGCGATGGCGCCAGCTTTCGGATCGATTACCGTGCAGGTGACAGGAATTTTTCCGCCGCCCGGGAAGCCGAGTTTATGGGCGGCAGCCTTGGATACGTCGAGAACTAGACTGGGTGAACCAAATGGTCCGCGATCGTTTACAACGACCACGCATGACTTGCCGTTGCGTGTGTTCTTCACCTGCAGATGCGTTCCGAACGGTAATGTTCGGTGCGCTGCAGTGAGTTTAAATTTGTCGTGTGGCTGACCTGAAGATGTGCGTCTGCCATGGAGATGATCGCCGTAGTGGTGCGAATAACCGGTAAATTCGTGACCGATCGGTGCGCAGCTTTTTGCCAGGGCACCACATGTAGTGCCGACCAAAAGCGCGCCCATTAATGCTGAGACCGAAATCAATTGCTTCATTGATAGAGGAAGGCGTTTCACGTTTGAAAAGAATTTTCCCGTACGACTGATTACTCGTAAGACAAAAGTCGGCATAGCCAAACTTTGATTGGTCCGATCGAAACGTATATATCCGTCCCACTGTTTTAACCGCAAAGTGCGATTTTTGCATTAGAAATTAGCTACGGTTAAGTGAGTAAGTGAACCTTAACCGCTTATGTTGTACAGTTGGAGTGGGCGTCTCGGACAAAAAGCGCCTTGCCAAGTAGTTACGGTAATAAATTGTCAATGGAACCAGCTGTTTTAATCTCTGTCGGAATCGTCGCGCTAATTGTCTTGCCGTTTGTGCTTGCTGTGCTTGTCTTTCGACCGCTTGTAAACTCGATTGCCGACCGAATTGGTGGTGGTAAGTCGGGTGCAAAAGAAATCAAAGATCTCAAGAGAAACCTCCTGATGCTCCAGGACGAGGTCGCCGACTTGCGAGGCAAGGTGATGAGCATGGAAGACGACTACCACTTCGCCCAGAAGATGCTGGAAGACTTGCAGGGCAAGAACAAAGATTAGCGCGGCGAATTAGACTTTCAGCTCTTCCTTGTCCGGTTTTTGGAAGATAAGAACGGCTGCGACTGAGGTTAGCGTGAAGAAGATCAGGAGCGCGAATGCGCCTGTGAAACCGCCTGTCTGGTCGCAGATCCAACCGGTTAGAAATGGCGCCAATATTCCAGCGAGAGCGAAGAATGTATCCATTAAACCTAGGCTGGTGGCGGCTCTGTCTTTGGCGAGATCGCAATTCAGCGCGTAGAAACAGGCGTTAGGCATCATTCCGAAGCCGATGCCGAGCGAGATCATGATTAATGACATGTTTAGATCTTTGCCTAAGAACATCAGCGGAATGAAGCACAGACCAGAGATTAGCTGGCAGATCCAAATCATATGGGAGCGCGCCACTCTCATGCTTCCGGTTTTTTTCCATAACCAATCGGAGAGGAAGCCGGCGAATGCCAGCAAGATTGCGGCGGTGAGCCAGGGGGCGATCAGGAAAATGCCGATTTCCTTTAAGTGCAGACCAAACTGTTTTTCGAAATAACCCGGTAACCAAGTCAGGGCAAAGAATACGGTGTATCCGAATGCAAAAAACGCGTAATTGTTGGACATCAACGACGGATTCAACAACATGAATTTCCAGGTCGTGGTGCCGTGTTTTAACTCATGCGAGCGAATTTCCGAGTCGGTTTTGGAACGGTCAGCAGTCGCCGTTCCGCGGATGAGCATTAGTTCGGCGTCGTTTACGTGTTTGGAAATTTCGGGGTAATCGCGGTAACAGAAGTACCAGGCAAATGCCCAAGCGATGCCCATTGAGCCCAGGACAGCAAACATAACTTTCCAGCCGAAGTTAGCGATCAAATTGGTGATCAGAGGCGCGCCGATGACATTTGCCATGGGGACCGCTGCCAATCCAATCGCTGTGGCGCGGGCGCGTTCCGTCGATGGCAGCCAGTCTGCGACTGCTCGCGTTAAAGCTGGAAAGTGGGGACCCTCGGCTAAACCGAGAAATGTTCGGAAAGCAAACAGCACCGGTAGATTGGCTGCCAGACCCATAATTGCCGTGATAAATGACCAGAGTAAAGCGGCGCCGGCCCAGACTTTGTGGGCTCCCCAGCGATCGACCATAATTCCGCCGCCAGTGGTCATGATGCCGTAACCAACAGCGAATGCGCTCGCGACCATGCCGTACTCGGTGTGGCTGATGTTGAACTCAGCTTTGAGCGGACCAATGGCGTATGACAGCGCTGACCGGTCCATGTAGTTGATCAGCGTGATCAGGAACGCGAGGCTGATTATGAACCAACGATAGTTGCCCGCTTTTTTCGATGGAGTGCTGGCAACGGTTTCAGGTGGGGCGCCTGGAGATAGATGTTCGGTCATTGTTATCCGCGAGTGGGTGCGTTTTGTGAGACATTGCCGTTTCAATTATTTGAAGAACGACTGATCCAAAGAATTTTTGGATAAAAGGCTGCCGATTTCTGCGGCCAGTTAATGATTATGGCGCCCGCAAAAATTAATTTGAGGAATTTTGGTTAAGGATTGAACTTTTTACGGGAAGTATTCGTCTAAGAAAGTATCAAGCCCAAGCTGAGGAATTACGATGCTGAAATCAACCAAGTTCTACTTATCCGCACTGGTCGCTGTTTCGACAGTTTCACTTGCCGCTCGACCAGCTTTTGCTCAGGTCGAGGAGCCCGACCAGTCCGATGTGGAAGTCATGGAGATCGTGCTGAATGCGCCTGAAGCTGGTCCGGGTTCTGAAGGATCTTTGGAGGGCGATATTTCGGTGGCTTTTGCCGGTCTGCCATTGCCACGTCCGGGGATGGACATTGCGGCGATGCGGCGGGGTGGACCCGGCGGACCAGGTGGTGGCTGGGGACATCGAGGTGGACCTTGCCCTGCCCTTATGTTGGAAGGCGAAAATGCCATCACTGACGACCAGTATGAAAAGCTCTACGAATTGAAGAATCGGACTCTCGACCAGATGGGACAGAAAGTTCTCGACCTCAAGACTGCCGAGCGTCATCTTAGAGATACTCTGTCGCAGGAAAATATCGACGAGAAGGCGGCGAAGAAGCTTCAAAGCCAAATCATCAGTTTGAAATCTGACATCGAAGGAATCAAGCTGGACAGCAAGCTTTCGATGATGCAAATTTTTACGGCCGCGCAGCGTAAAGAAATGCGTAAGTCGATGATCCAAGGCGTCGGTCGAAAAGGACGATGCGGTGAGGGTGGACATCACATGATGATGAAGAAATTTATGGAGAGGAAAGAAGGTCCATAGGTTCAACAATCAGATCGGGTTGTGTCGGAACACAACCCGATTTGGCAACAAACAGGTAAACTGGATATACCTGGCGAAGTTTTGAGAGTTGGCCGACTTTTCGGAGCATCACTGATGTTACAACTCGAACCTGAGTCCTCCGGCTTTAGCGAGCGCGGAGCAAACCAATTGTTTTCGCTGTTTTTATCCCTGGCGACTCTAGTAGTCTCAGTAGTTTTGATGCCCTTGACTGCAAACGCCGCTACGGATGCGGCCTCAAAGACTCCAGGTATGGACTCCGCGGTCTCGACGCAGTCCTCACCGCCGGCGAAGAATGGCGCGCAAAGCACATTGCCGCCCACCACTAGACCTCCGACCGTTACGGCTCCGATCCCACCGATCGACAGTGCCAATGCCGCTCCGCCGACAGCGGGCGGACTGAGCGCTGGCGAGCTCACTGTCATTTTGAAAGAGCAGCACCAATCCCACACGAGTTCGATTGCCTCTCATGTGATTGGAACCGGACCTGGTGTGACAATTATGGCTAAACCAGCTAAAGATGCCGACGATCGCGCTTTGAAGATCGACGCGGTATTTTTTGCCAAGACGCTCGTGGACACCGCGCCTAAACAGATCGAACAAGTCGATGTGATTTTCTCCCGACCGCGTGCGGAGGAGAGCAAAGT
>CAZRMH010000159.1:0-16867 GCA_964600935.1 uncultured Candidatus Obscuribacterales bacterium | reverse complement strand
ACGATGGCTGGTCGAAGTTTTTCATCATATACGAAACTTTGGGGTCATATGCCAATCCTACAGTAGGAATGCCAGACTTCAAAGCCATGAGAAGAGCATGAAATCTCATTCCAACGACCAGGTCGAAACGGCTGATCAGACTGATCCACTGACTGGGTCTCATAATTTCTGAAAAATCCAGGTCGACGCATTCCAGACCTTGGGCTTGCCAGACCGTGGCGAACGCATCAAGCAGGTCCATATCCTGATTGACCTGTAAGGCGAGTGGGACTAGAACGGTACCTGGAGTGGCTTTCTCAGCTATCGACAAAGCGAAACTCTCCACCATAGACCGGTTCACCAACCCACTTTCACGAAGAGATAAACCGAGAAGAAAGCGGTCAGAGGGTACAGAATCAAGCGCATCCTTGACCGAGGCGGGCAACGTGGTCGACTCCAAGCACCAGACCGGATCAGCCGATAGAACAGCGTTCCTGATCCCCCAGCTTTCCAGAAGTGCCACGGAATTACTGTCCCTGACGGTGATTGCTTTTGCTGTAAGCATCGCTGTTTTGGTCAAAGCTATAGAGATAGCGCTGCGCAAGGGTCCGACTCCTTGCGCGTATATCACCATCGGGACTCCGAACAAGCGCGCCAGGACAGCCAATCCAGCGTAATAAACCACTGACTTAATCGAAGTCGTATCCTGGTATAGCCCGCCACCACCGGAGATGAACAATTTCGCCTTGCTGAAAATCGGCTGCAAGGCTGAGAGGGACCAACGATCTACGCTGGAAACGCCAAAAACGGATTTGGTTTTTTCTGGATTCTGCGACAGAACGACAATTTTGGATTTATCGTCGACCAGGCGTCCGACCTCAGAAATAATTTCTTCGAGGATGGCTTCATCGCCAAGATTGTCAAATCCATAGTAACCGGACACAACAACATATTCAGACATGACGCGAGTGTAACACCAACCTGCCGTCAGGAGTGTAAACTTCCTAAGGGCGGCTGGCCGGCCGTTCGATTTCAACACCATCTACAAATGTCTGGACTGGCTCAACTCACTAACATCGCGAGATCGATCAACTCCTATGCCTTCGCGCATGGGCAGTTGCAATGCCTCGAACTCGAGGTCACTTCGGGCAAGCAGTTAGCAGATGTATTGGCGAAAGCCCGAGAACAGAATGTATTTGTTTTCCGTGGAGCTCCGGGCAAGCGCCCGGCCAGGCTAGCGGCGAGCCTGACTGAAGGGCGAGATACGCCCGTTCAAGCTATTTTTTTAAATTTCGACCGCCTGAACAGAATCATCGAGCATGTCAAAGGTGACCAGGTTTTATCAATTGAAACCGGAATTACCTTAAAAGCGTTGAATCAATATTTGAGCAACCACGGACAGTGGCTGCCCGTTGAATTTCTTCGCGATGGCGAAACCGTGGCCGACCTGATCGATAGCGCAGACGGCGGGTTTCTCGAAACCTTTTCAGGCGGCGCAAAACAACTGGTGCTTGGTTTAGAACTTGCCATCACCGACGGTGAGATCATAAAAACTGGCGGCAAGATAGTCAAGAACGTAACCGGTTATGACCTGTGCAAAATTTTCACCGGCTCTTACAGCTGGTTGGCGATACCGTATATGGTGCACCTCAGACTTTATAGCCGACCCGAGAAGGAGAGTTGTTTTTTAGTTTCAGGCTCAAAAGCACAGGATTTGATCGCCCTGGCCAACAACTTGAAAGGAACCGGATTGCCGGCATCTTGCATTGAAGTACTGGACAGCCGTCTGATCAAACACTGTCGAGCAGCTCAGCAAAAAGACACTATTCTCTTTTCTGAAATCGGCTCACTTCTTCACGCAGCCAATGACAGCGCAGTTATTCTTCTTGTCAGCACGCGCGGTCACAAGGAAGTTGCCGAAGAGGTCTCCAGAGCGCTGAAAACCGCAGTGGAAACAACGGGGCTGCGTGTCAGTGACATTCCAACTGCTTTAGGAAACCGAATTCAAAGGCTCAGTTCCGAAATTTTCAATGAGAGCGCCATCGAGTATATAGAACTTTCAATGTCGGCATCCGGCATGATTTATTTTTTCGAGACTTTTTGGAATCAACACGGCAAACCCCTGTGGAGCGCCAGACCGTCCACCGGGCGCCTGCGTCTTGGTTTCACCGGTGGTGACTCCATTGCTGCGATTACTGAATTCATAGAACAGCTAAACAAATTTGCAGACTTGCTAAATCACGATGGACTGCAACCGCTTCAAGCAATTTACCCTACGGATAAAACGATTTCGACGGTCAGAAAGTTGAGCACTGAGTCCGACGGAGACCGAGCGCTCAACAGTATTTCCAGCCGACTAAAATTGCAATACGATCGGCAAGGCATACTCAACCCTCTGGTGAGCTTCTATCAATGAAGACTGAAGAACAAACTAGCCACCACGATGGACACGAACACGTCGACGAAAGCAAATTGATTTCCCTCGACAGGAGACCGGCTATCGACGCCAGTCTTCTCGCCAGCTGTATCCACTGCGGGCTCTGCCTGCCCGCCTGTCCTACGTATCTAGCAACCGGTCGTGAAATGGAATCGCCGCGCGGCCGAATTCACTTGATCAATCAATGGCAACACGGCAACGCCGAGCTGACCGACAGAATGGCCGGTCACATAGAATCCTGCCTCGGCTGCCTGGGCTGCCAGACAGCCTGCCCCTCAGGTGTCAAATACGAGGAAATTCTCAATCAAGCAAGACCGTATCTGGCAGCGAGAAGAAGCGGCTTCAGTCGATTGCTGATGCGTTTCGCTTTCAAGTTTGTCCTACCGAAATACAATCTGCTTCGATTTTTTGGAAACCTGCTGCGCGCCTGGCAATTAGTCTTCGGTACGGCAGTTTTGAAAACGCTTGTCGGCGGCAATAGTGACCCTTCGAGAAAACAGCAAAACCTGATCGACAGACTGGTCGACTGGGAAGCGTTTACTCCACATGTGCCACCACAAGTGAGCCTGCCACCAAGCCTGCAGCCCAAAACACAGCACGAACTCGGGCGTCACGTCCAGCTTTTCGCTGGATGCGTGATGGACATCTTCTATAATCACGTCAACCATGCCTCGATCAGACTGATGTTGAAACAGGGCAGCAGCGTCGACGTTCCCAAACAGACATGTTGCGGTGCATTGGCTTACCATGCCGGTGAAAACGATATCGCAATCGATCTGGCCAAGAAAAATGTAGATATGTTCGGTCATACGACGACACCAATAGTGGTGACTTCTGCCGGCTGCGGTGCAATGCTCAAACATTATGGACACTTGCTGGAGAACGACAAGGATTACGCTCACAAAGCAGAACTTTTCTCCGAGCGAATTCTGGATATCACCGAGTTTCTTGCCCAAGGCAAATTTTCCGATCAACCACAAGCGCTGGAAGAGACCACGACTTATCACGCGGCTTGTCACCTGGCTCACGCGCAGAACGTTCGCAAGGAACCGAATGACTTGCTGGAATCACTGAACAGAGGTGGCGATAACAAAATCGTGCCGCTGATCGAATCAGAGCACTGTTGCGGTAGCGCCGGTATATACAATTTGCTAAATACGCGACTCAGTTTAAAAGTGCTCGACCGCAAACTGGATTTTATCGAAAAAACCGGCGCCAAAACCGTTGTCACGACCAACCCCGGCTGCATGATTCAATTACAGGCTGGCATTAGGGAACGCAACCTGCCGGTTGATGTGAAACACCTGATTGAAATTCTCGATCAAGCCTACTTGCCGGAAGCTGAGAAAACACAAACTTAAACGGGTTTCCCGCCAACCTGACAGACTCGGCATTGCCAATTGCTGATTGGCCCGATTCCCGGCTTAATGCTGAAACTTTCGCAGAGAACCTTTATTTCTTAGGATTTTGTGAGCCTCTGTAGTCGATAGATAAGTGAAGATCCGCTTCACATGAGGCATCGAAGCAGGGTGCCAGCTGACGGACGATCATATAATTGTATGTTCGCCGCGATAAACCATCCGGTGTTTCCAAGATTACCGATATGGCTGCAAGAGGGCTCTTAAGTTGTCTACCCACACATTGGTGAAACAAAAGCCAGATGTATTCGACTTCGACATTCCAGACGAGCGACTACAACATTATCTGAAGAAGTCCATCATATCGGTAGATACTGAAACTCGCGGTTTGATTCTCAGAAGAGATCGCCTTTGTCTCGTGCAAATTTGTGACGACGAGGGCGTCGTCAGCTTCGTCCGCTATCGCGATAGGCATCAACTACCGTTTCACGGCGAAAGCAATTTGAAAAAACTGTTCACAGCACCGCAGGTAATGAAGCTTTTCCACTATGCGCGCTTCGATGTCAGCGTGATGAAATATTACCTTGGTATTGACATCAATCCGATCTGGTGCACGAAGATCGCATCAAAATTGGTTCGCACATACACCGACAAACACAGTCTCAAATATCTGGTTTCCGAACTGCTGGAAGTGGAACTCGATAAGTCCGACCAGATGAGCGATTGGGCGAAAGACGATTTAACTGACTCGCAGTTGGACTACGCTGCAAACGACGTGCGAGTGCTGATTCCGATTCAGCAAAAGCTAGAAGCCCTTCTGCAAAGAGAGGGCCGAATGGAGATCGCGCAACGTCTGTTCGATACGCTGCCACTAGTTTGTGAGCTCGATCAACTGGGCTTCACCAATATCTTCGAACACTGATGCTGAGTTTTGAACAATAGATTTGATTTTGATAGATAAACAAGTACGAACTGGACTGGAGGAGATACGAAAATGGAAAAATTGATTTATGAGAAATCCAGTCCCGGACGGCATGGAGTCAAGCTCCCCGAATCCGGCGTGCCTGAGAAAAAAATCTCCGATCTGATCCCGTCGCAATTCGTTCGCAAAAATCCTGCTGCCCTTCCTGAAGTGACAGAACTGGATGTAATGCGCCACTTCGTGCGCCTTTCACATTTGAACCATTCGATCGATACCGGATTCTATCCGCTCGGTTCTTGCACGATGAAGTACAACCCCAAAGTCAACGATGCGATGGCTGCGCTGGAAGGCTTCAGAGAGCTGCATCCACACCAGCCAGTGGATCAAATTCAGGGCGCACTCGAATTGCTCTGGAACCTCGAGCAAATGATCAGTGAAATTGTCGGCTTGCCTCACGTCACCTTTCAACCTGCTGCCGGAGCTCATGGCGAGCTCACCGGACTGCTTCTGATTCGCGCTTACTTCGAGGCTAAGGGTAAGAAAAATCGCAACATTGTAATCGTCCCGGACACCGCCCATGGTACCAATCCCGCGACCGCTGCTCTGGCTGGTTTCGAAGTCGTGGAAATTGGATCAAACGACCGCGGTCTCGTTGACATCGACGCACTGAAGAGCGCGTTAAACGATAACGTCGCCGCAATCATGTTAACCAATCCGAATACTCTTGGTCTATTCGAAGAAGAAATCATGACCGTGCAAAAATTGACGCACGAGGCCGGCGGTATGCTGTACTACGACGGCGCCAACTTGAACGCGATCATGGGACTCGTCAGACCTGGCGACATGGGCTTCGACGTGTGCCACCTGAACTTGCACAAATCCTTCTCCACTCCACACGGCGGTGGCGGACCAGGCGGGTGTGCAGTCGCTGCTATCGACGAACTCTATCCGTTCTTCCCTAAACCAGTGGTCACTAAAACCGACGAAGGCTTCGAATTCGACTGGGACAGAGAACAATCAATCGGAAAAATCAAAGGCTTTTACGGCAACTTCGGAATCCTGGTCAGAGCGTATACCTATATTCTCGCGAATGGCAGAGAAGGAATCGAACAAATTTCGCATGATGCCATCCTCAACGCAAACTACTTGAAAGAGCAGCTCAAGCACATCTTCGAGCTTCCACACAAACAGGCTTGTATGCATGAATTCGTGCTCTCCGGCTCGAAACAAAAATCGCGAGGAGTTTCGACAACCCACATCGCCAAACGCATGCTCGACTTCGGCGTTCACTCACCGACGGTCTACTTCCCGCTCGTAGTGCCGGAAGCCATGATGATCGAGCCTACGGAAACGGAATCGAAAGATACACTGGATGCCTTTGTCGATATCATGAAGGCAATCGACAAAGAGACAATCGAGACACCAGATGTGGTGCTCAACGCTCCACACACCACGCCGGTCGCAAAACTTGACGAAGCCCTCGCAGCTCGCAAGCCAAATCTGAGATGGCAACCAGCAGAAAAAACCGACTAACAGACGACTGACGTTCCCACACCGGGTAAAATATAAAAACACCGGAACGGAATGTTCAAATCGTGATTCTTCTCGGTCACAATGAAAAATCTGCAGACGCAGATCAGTACACGCTCAACGCAGAAACCATGCGGCAACATTTGCTTGTCACGGGCGGTCCTGGCACGGGTAAAACGAACACTTGCTGGCAACTGATTGGTGAGTTGAACGAAAAGTCCGAGCCTTTCCTGATACTGGAAACCCAGGGAAAGACCTTCCGCAAGCTGCCGACCACGGGCGAAGGCATTCATTGCTATTCCATTTGCGACGACGCCAAAGAGCATCTAAGTTTCAATCCACTAAGAACTAAGCCACACGTCCGCATTCTTGCGCACATTCAGACTTTTGTGTCGCTGACATCAGCCTCATTCAATCTATCAGTAACCTCGTCCAAAGTACTAGAGAAGGCTCTATACGCCGTCTACAACAATCACGGCTGGAATCTGTTTAGAAACAAAAACGGACGTTTGGATGCGCCTAGAACCTCTCTGTCCCCTGGACCTTCAGACGAAGATTATGCCGAGCGCGCGGAAAGAGAAGAACTACCTCAGCAAATCAAGCAGCGAACCGCAACTGAATATTTCGCAGGCAATGCTCCAGAGGCGTATCCTACTTTATTGGAATTGCTCGAATACATTCAGAGCGCTTCATTTGCAACGATGCTGGCCGGCAGCCCTCCACAAGAATTAGTAAGGGCAATTGATTCTCTCGTCTCGGCAAGCAGTGGTGCCGTATTCAATACCAAGCTCGGTTTGCCCGACGAGTTCTTCGAACAAAACCAAGTAGTCGTTGAATGCGAAACAATTGCGGACGTCAGAAACAAGTGCTTCCTGGTCGGCATGCTGCTGCTGCAGATTCAAGAACACTACATAACACCAAATATCGAAACGCCGAAGAAAACAATCTTGATCGATGACGCAATTCATCTGACATATTTGATGGGACTTCCCGGTCGAAGAGTGGGCGACGCTCAAAAGGAAGACAGCTGGATCCCACTTTCAACGATGCTCAGCAATCTCCGCAGGTTGGGGCTTCCAGTGATTATCTCGATGCAGGCTTGCAGTAAGTTAAGCCAAGATCTGCTCGCGTTATTCGGCACGCGAGTATTCCACCGCATCGAAGTGCAACAAGCAAAATTGATCACGGCGGACCTGCCACAAGATTTAGATCCCAAAGAAATATATAAGTGCCCAACTGGCTCAGCATGGGTGATTGCCCAAGAGAAAGAAGAATCGCAACTGATTCGCATACCACTGCATGAGGTGCCGGAAAGAGACACTTCAGTGGCGTTCTTTTCGACCAGTCAACAGTCGGGCAATTGTCGCTATTCCGGTTGCGCCTCATTTCCGGGCGCCTGCCAAGACCATACGTTCACCAGAGCACGCGAAATCGCTGAGAGTCAGGCGTTCCGCACGATATACGTCAACTATTTTTTAAGCTGCCAGAAAGATTTAACTCAGCTCGTTCACTATCGCGGTCGTCTGGTAGGCGAATTACAATCGCAGATCGGTCGCACTTTTCCAGACCTGGTCGAGTTGAGTTGGTGCACGATTTGCCAGGCGACAGAATGGTATTTCGACAAACTCGCCCGCGAACACGGCTGGTCCTATGCCGATCTTCAAGATCAAAAAGAACGTTGGTTCAGCATGCTGCGTCCGGCATTTTTACCGGATTGGCCGACGCGACGCATCAATATAGATGACCTGCGCGCATGGCGCGAAGATTTTTGGACTTTGAAACAGCGAGATCAAGGTCCGTTACCTTTGTGCGGAGAGTGCGAATGCAAGTGTCGCTACGGTTCCGATGTCGAGCAGATTCTCAAAGACCCGAGAAATGAAAACGACTTCTTCAAATCGCTCTCAGGTGAGACAGAACCGCTTTCAAAAGCTGCGGCTTGGTTCTGCTGGTTATTCTCTGAAAGAATCGCGGGTGAAAGCGATGTCGATCTGGCATATTGTTTCGCAGCCCACTTCTTAGGGCGGGCAAACCTCAGCGTTGATGCTCAACTCGTATTCGCTCACAAAACACGTTTGCAGCTCGAAGAAGCTCGACAAAAAACGGAGGCCGGCGAACCACTATGGCCTGCCGAATCAAAAGAAGAGAACAAGGAAGAAAGCGAAAAAGAAGCGCGCCGCAGACGCAGTAGAGAGCGAAGAAAGAATCGCCCGGACGGCGACGAGCCACCACCGTTGAAACCGGTTCCGTAGGCGATTGAATAGTGGACAGTATATACATCAAGCACCGCGCTTGAAACCAAATCCGACACCAGTGCGGTGACACCACAGATGAAACCGCTGTTAGATCAAATGAACAGGGTATGAGCTTCGTCTTCAATGTGGAGAACCACATTTGATCCTGGTTTCTGACCGCCTACCCCTGATCTGGATACAACGCATATCTCGATCGAAAGACACCACATATACCGCTTGTGTGAATGCGCTAAAGTACGCTCTGCTTTATTGACTTTCGTAACGAAGTCGAGTTAGATCATCGTGTGAGTTTTGCATGAACTGGGGTAATGCGATTCACAAGTTTTGGAGAAACGGGAGTACCCATCTGCTCTGGACCGCTTACGCGGTGTAGGTTGATGTTTCGTCAACCAGTTTGGTGTGGTGTCATTCCAGCAGGAATAACTTGCTGCTGGTGGTTCTAAAAGGAAACTTTAAGAATCAAATTTGAGGGACTGAGCGTTAATTAGGCGCATTGATTCCTAGCGGGGCATGGGTACTCTCTGTTTCTCCAATATTAAGAAGTGGTGGCATGTACGATATCAATACACTCGATCAACTAGCAGGCGAATTAGCCATCTCGGAATTCGAGTTGCTCAGATTCGTATATAGAAGTACAGAGTTTTACAGTAGGTTCAAACGGCGTAAGAGCAATGGTGACTTGCGGGTTATCCATGCGCCGAATGAGCCTCTGAAAAACCTTCAAAGAGCAATCATTCGCAGATTTCTCGCCAATATTCCGTTGCCGGACTCGTGCACAGGGTTTCGCCCTGGCAAATCGATTCTGAGCAACACGCTGCCACATTGCGGAAGACGTTTCGTCTTCAATATAGATATCGAAGACTTCTTCGCATCTATAACTTCAGAACGAGTGCTGGGGTTATTTCTCAGGCTAGGTTTTGCATTTCCTGTAGCCTGTGTCTTAACCGAACTGACGACCTTCATGGGGTCTCTGCCACAAGGGGCCCCCTCATCTCCGTACTTAGCCAACCTCATATCGCACAGCCTGGATATGGAGATGGCCGAATACTGCAGTACTAAAGGCTGGAACTATACAAGGTACTGCGACGATATCACCGTATCTGGTGACACGATGTTCACTCTTGGCGACATGAAAATGGTCACGGAAATTCTCGACTCCGAAGGTTTCCGGCTCAACATGCGCAAGACCCGCTTCCTGCGCCGCAATTCAGCACAGATAGTCTCCGGACTGGTGGTCAATCGACGACCGAATCTGCCAAGAGAAAAACGACGTTTGATCCGTGCAATGTTCCATCAAGCGAGCGTCAATCCCGAAAAGTTCAAAGGCAGAATTCAGGAATTGGAAAACCATCTATCCATGCTGACTATGCTCAATCCGCAAACTGAAGAAGTGATCAAGTACAGGGCGATCCTCAACACCGTTTGTACACTTGAAAAAACGAAAAAGACTTTAGCGACCGTCTGAGCCTGACTCAGCCGAACCGAACACAACCGCAGAGAGCCGCGTGATTCACAAGACCACGCGGCTCGCTGTTTGTATCGGTAGCATTGCTCACTTAGCATTCATAAAATCTTGATAGAAACTTGATGCTCCGATCAGATGCCATCGCTGGCCGCGCAATGTATCGTTTGCCAAAATAAGAAACGGAAACTTCAATCCCGATACGATAATATTCTCGAACGTCTAAGATTGCACTTTTGAAACTCTAGATACCATGGTCAGTGCGCCGACTAAATTTAAAGCATGGCTTTTCGAAGGCATGAAGGGAAAGGAAAAAGTCCATCACTCACCGTGGTGGGCTGTGATGTGCTTAACCGGCGTAGATTATTTTTCATCGATGGGTTTTCAACCAGGTCTGGCATTCCTGGCAGCTGGAGCGCTTTCGCCTCTGGCCACACTCAATCTTGTGGCGCTTACTTTGTTCGGCGCGTTACCGGCTTACGCCATCATCGCCGAGGAAAGTCCGCATGGCCGTGGCAGTCTAGCAATATTTGAAAAGTTTCTTGCCGGTTGGCTGGGAAAAACAATTGTCCTTGTCATTCTCGGCTTCGCAGTTACAGATTTTGTTTTTACGATCACTATGTGTGCAGCCGATGCTACCGCACATATTATTGAGAACCCGATCTGGCCTGAATTTCTCAAAAACCGTGTGGCCATCACCGTCTGCCTGATTCTCTCACTGGGCGCCTTTTTTCTGAAGGGTTTCAAGGAAGCGATAAGCATCTGTGTGGTTCTTGTTTTTTCCTACCTTGCAATAAATCTGATTTCCATAACTGTTTGTATTGAACATGTCTTTCAAAATTTGTCGGTGATGGACAATTGGCTGAACGGCATTCAAACAAAGTACCCGAACCCATGGCTCATGATCGCTATCTCAATGCTTGCGTTTCCACAGCTGGCACTGGGCTTATCAGGTTTCGAAACGGGCGTGGCAGTTATGCCGTTAATAAAAACCAAGGGAGAAAACCACCCAGAGGAAGTAAAGGATCGCGTTCGAAAGACCAGAATACTGCTCGCTACCGTCGCGGTAATTATGGGAGTCTTCTTGCTGATCGGAAGTTTCGTAACGACTGTCCTGATCGATCCGGTTCTCTTTCAAGAAGGAAAGGCCGCCGATGGCCGAGCCCTTGCATACTTAACACATAAATTCATGGGCGAAACCGTCGGCACCATATACGATGTCATCACCGTTTTAATACTATGGTTTGCTGGTGCGTCGGCTATGGCGGCATTGCTCAGTCTGATGCCGAGCTATCTACCCCGCTACGGAATGGCGCCAGCATGGGCGGCGGCTAAACGCCCGATAGTGATCTTTGTTACCCTGGTGTCGTGCATTATCACAATTGCATTTGGAGCAAATGTCGAAGCACAAGCTGGTGCATTTGCAACCGGTCTCTTGGTACTCATAACATCTGGCGCCATTGCGGTGACTATGATTGTCTGGCATAAAGGCTCTTTCATTAGAACCTACTTCAGCATCATCAGCACGATTTTTATATACGCCTCGGTCAATGTCATTTTCACGAGACCCGATGGTCTGGCTATCTCGCTCATGTTCACATTTATAATCCTGGCCAGCTCCATAGCATCACGCGCACTGCGCTCCACCGAGCTGCGCATCGGCAAGGTGATACTCGACGAAACAGCTGCAAACTTCATAAAGCAGAGTTGTAAACGCAGATGGGGAGAGGTAAGAATCCTCGCGCACAAAAACGTGGAGTGCTGCGACGACTACGAAGAAAAAGAAAAAGAAGCGCGACTTGCGCACAGTGTTCAGACTCGCGAAGGCGACTTTATTTTTCTAGAAGTGACTCCGGAAGACGTCTCCGATTTTCATGAAGAAACGCTGCTTGTCGAAGGGGTCCTTGTGAACGGATATCAAATTTTACGATGCAATTCACCATCGGTTCCCAACGCGATCGCGGCTTTGTTGCTCCACATCCGTGATATGACAGACCGCGTTCCACACGTTTACTTTGGCTGGACCGAAGGACATCCAATTACCTACGTTTTTAAATACATACTTTTCGGCGAGGGCGAAACCGCTCCACTGGTGCGCGAAATCCTGCGAGGTCAGGACCCTGACCCTGAGAAGCGCCCGAAGGTACACGTCGGCTAGTCTTTCAACGATAGAATTCGAAACTCGAGCCGAACTACATGACGTTGCTGTATTCCATTTGGAACTCAACGTACTGTTTCTTCTCTTTGAGTCTGGCGATTTCGCGTCTTGTGCCTTTGATTGGTGCCAGGCACGACATGGCGACGAAGTTTATAAAAGTCAGCGGAGTAAATGCCATAACGAGCTTGGTGACTTCATCTCCGTTGCAGCCGTAATAACAGCTCAGGGCGATGTATAGACCGACAACATTACAGACGAGGAAAATGACGCAGTGCATAACAAGGAAAAGACGCTCTCTGACAATTGATGCGGTTAGACTTTGCATCTCGGCGATCAATTTTGGCGAAGTCTCAAACTTGCCACCGTTTACCTGAGCAAAAGTTGGTGCTCCACCACTAGGCGGCAGCGGCATCGTGCCTGTTGGCGTCGGTTTCCAATCGAGGGCGGTGCCCGACTGTTGCGACAGCCGATAGGCTTCCAGAAGTTTCAGCTCTTCATAGGACACCGTATTCGGTACCATGACTTGCTGCGGCAGTGGCTGAGACATCGACTGCGGAATATATTGAGGATTGTGGTGCGCGCCTTGCGGCTGTGGCACGAAACCAGATGGAACGCCATTCTGCGGTGTCTGTTGAACAAATCCTGAAGGAACACCATTCTGCATGACTGGCTGTTGCGGAACGAAACCGGATGGAACACCGCTCGGCTGCTGCGCATGAGTGAAACCCGAGGGCACACCGTTCTGCGTCGCTTGCGGCACGAAGCCTGAGGGGACGCCGTTTGGTTGCACAAATCCGGAAGGCACACCATTCGACAAATAAGGTTCAGGCAACTGCATTTTCAAGCGGTTAGCAGCTTGAGCAAATGCGGATTCGAGAGGAATAGCTGTGGTCTGGTAATTTTGATTGATCGATTCATTGACCGATCCACATTCGCCACAAAATTTGGCGAATCGCTCGACTGGATACGAGCACGTCTGGCATAGCGTCAAATCAGGGTGTCTAGTCATATAAGCGCGAACCTTCGACTGTGATTTCGATATTACCTGTTTCTAAAGCTTGTGGGTGAATTTAAGTGGGGATTACCGCATCAAGTTTTTTCGAACGATCTCCTTCTAGAGTGGAAACGAGTTTTGCCGCACCAGCTGTGGGCAGGACACCATATGAAATCTTGGTTCAAGCCTACCTCCATGTGGCAAAGTGGGCAACCTAGTATCGTTTTAATCAAAACAAAAAACAAGCTAAAGGAAATCACCGAAACCCAGACGTGGTGAAGATTACAAGGCACCGTAAATTGGCTTGCAACAATCGGTAATATATGAGAAAGCAGTAATCTGGCGCTTTGGCAAGTCGTCATCTGCCAATCGATTGCTGTCCAACTGAAGTTTGTCGGCCATCGCGTTTTCTTCTCGCCGTTTCCCTTCTCAAAATATTCGGGATACATGCGCGGCCCGTTTTTTTGCTCCGAAATTCCAGAGTTATGAGAGCACTCGTGGAACGTCTCTTTTAAGTCTTAGCGCTTATTTCTAAGTGGCGGCTCGCCATGCTGGCAATTATACCTTTCGATAAGGCACCGCATTTGGTGCGCAGTCGCACCGTATCACCAGGCGAAGTGGATTCCTTCTATCTTGAGAAACAAAGCCACGACTCCATCGATCTTGTCATCGCTTGACGTCGTTTTTAACTTGCACCAATAGACTCGTTCCTAATATATGGACGCCAACCAAAACAAAAATTTTCTGAGTTGAGTGGTGCTCGAGGAATTTCCTCTTCTGTATCATTTCAGCCACACCTATAAACGCCGACGAACAGAGCCTTTACGGGCTTGACAAGGGTTCAGGACATCGTTCCAACCACCCTACGCTAAGCTTGTATCACATGCAAGTGAGGACTCCTTTTAGGAAGCGAAGAACCCGATCATGGCAGACAAGAAAGCTACGGAAAAAAAATCAATCGTAATGGTTGCCGATCCAGACTTCGCCGTCCGTGAACTGGTTAGTCACTTCTTAATCGAAGCGGGTTACGAAGTTGTATTCGCTTCTGATGGATACGATGCACTAGATAACGCTCGAAAGCTACTTCCGGTAGCGATCCTCGCGGACGTTCTATTACCGAAGCTCGACGGGCTCGCTCTTTGTCGCATATTGAAGAATGACGAGCAGACCCAACATATCATTACGGTCATAGTGTTCAGCGTATTGGCCGCAGAAGAGAGATCAAAGCGAGCTGGAGCCGACGCGTTCTTAAAAAAACCGCTCGAGAAAACGCGGCTCTTGCGAATATTACAGAAAGCTACCGACGAGGATGGGCATGACTGACGCTTCCGAAAAGCCAATCAGCTCCGGCAATCGAGAGATGGACGAAATTCTTAGAGGCGGATTCACGGCGAATTCCATGAACATTGTCATGGGACAGCCTGGCACTGGTAAGACCGTCTTCGCTCAACAACTGGTCTTCCATCACGCCAATGAAGAGGGTCGTCCGATTCTCTATATAACCACGCTGTCGGAACCTCAGGCAAAAGTGCTGACATACCTGCAGAAGTTCGAGTTCTACGATGAAGAACGAATCGGTACGGTCGTGCACTACCAGGACATTGGAGCTGAACTGGCGAAGAATGGTATCAGAGTCCTGTATGAGTTCATTAAGGAGTCTATATTGACGCTTGCCCCTCGCATTATCGTGATTGATTCACTCAAAGCCCTGCACGATCTGGCTGAGTCTCAGACGGAGATGCGAAAGATGCTGTACGAAATGACAGGCATTCTTTCTGCATTCGAAACAACCACTTTCCTGATCGGCGAATACACCGAAGAACACCTCAAAACGCTGCCGGAATTTGCCATCGCGGATGGTATCGTTCAATTTCTCAGAAATCCGCTCAGCACTCGTGATGAACGCTTCGCTCGTGTCTTAAAATTGCGCGGCGGCAGTTATCTTGAGGGTCTTCATGGCTTCCGCATAACTGGTAAAGGTCTGCAGATTTTCCCACGTCTTGTATCGCCAGAGTATCCCGAGAATTACGAACTTACCGGAAAACGTTTGTTAACCGGAATTGACGGTCTGGATGCCATAACGGACGGCGGTTTTCTGGCTGGCAGTACGACTCTGCTGGCCGGGCCAACCGGCTCCGGCAAAACCACTGCCGCCCTGCAATTTGTCATGCAGGGCGTGGAACAAGGTGAACCAGGACTCTACATTAACTTCCAAGAGAACCCCACTCAGCTCGCTCGCAGCATAGCTGGACTGGGAGGGGACGTTGAACAGCTCAAGGAAGATGGACTGCTCCTTCTCTACATGTCACCGGTCGAACTTCAGATCGATAGCATTATCGGTACGATTTTCAATTTGATCGAAGAACACGAAGTCAAACGAGTGGTTATCGATGCCGTCGGCGATTTAATTACCGCAGCCAGCGACGTCAGCAGAATGCATGATTATCTGTACGCGCTGAATCAGCATTTCAGCGTAAATGGTCTCACGTCCATCTTCACCTTCGAAACCGCTGGCGGTATTACTAGTAGTGGCAATCTCAGTATGGATGGCGAACGATTCAGCTACATGTCGGACGCAGTTGTCTTACTGAACATCGACCTCAACAAGCCAATTAAGCGCATCTTGACGGTCGTGAAACAGAGAGCCAGTGCGCATGCGCTGGAGCCGCATGAATTCAGGATCACAGCCAATGGTCTGGAAGTTGGGCGGGCAGTCTAAAACTGCTTCAGTTTAGCTCAGGAAACTTCCGGTCAGACTGGCAGCCGTTTTAATCAGCTTGATTGCAGCACTGCTGTTGAAACGCCCATCAATAAAGACCTCTTTCATGAGAGCCTGGCGAATGAATTGATTGTTCTTCATCAGAACTTTATGCGCAAACGGCAGAGCTGCTTCGATAAAGTTGAATTTAGGATTGATGACCAGCGCCACACCTTCGAGAGTCAACAAGGCCCGCATGACGTAAGTAAACTCAGTCGGCAAGCGGAAAGGATAGCGATAGCAAACATCGGAAAAATCAAAGAGCATTTGACGGAAACGGACTTTTGTCATGCCTTCGGCAAAACGCGTATCGATAATCGGTGCGAGATCGGCGCATAGAGCCTCTCTATCAACATCCGGGGTGAGGAAACCCATACCGACAAAGTCATCAATGAGAGCACGATAGTCTTGCTGTGTCGTGTGCAGAAGTGCATTCACGAGGTGCTGCTTCAATTCCGGCTCCAGTCTTCCGACCATACCGAAATCGAAAACACCAATTCTACCGTCCGGCATAACTCGCATGTTACCCGGATGCGGATCGGCATGGAAGAAGCCATCATCGAGCAGTTGTCTCAGATAGAAAAGTGCACCGGTGCGTGTTATATCTTCGCGACTGATACCCATGGCATCCAGAGTTTCAACATCCGTAATTCGATAACCGCCAACGAATTCGATAGTTAGAACGCGGCGTCCGGTCAGTCTCCACACGATGCGCGGAATGTAGACCTTTTCGAAATTACGGAAGTTGCGACGGAATATGTCGGCGTTTCGTCCTTCACGAATATAGTCGATCTCTTCGAAAGTGGTTCGGGCAAATTCTTCGACGACGCCCGGCCAATCGGTGTGACGACAGAGACTAGGATACTTCATGACTTCATCGGCGATGGCACCAAGGACTTGCACATCACGTGCCAAAATCTGGCCGAGTCCTGGTCTTTGGACCTTGACCACGACATCGCGACCATCCTTCAAAACGGCTTTGTAGGCTTGCGCTAATGAAGCTGCGGCCAGGGGAAT
>CAZRMH010000158.1:0-16889 GCA_964600935.1 uncultured Candidatus Obscuribacterales bacterium | reverse complement strand
GCTGCCCGCCGGGCAGCTATAAAATTCCTGACTGATAGAATTTTGACTCAAAACGTATTTTTAGTCAATCCGTCAATCGGTAATTGTAAAATAGGGCAGAGGCAAAAATGAAACCGGTAAGACGCGAACAAATTTTAGAAGCCGCCACTTGGCTGTTTGGCTACTATGGATTTGAAAAAACTACAGTGGACGATATTGCTGAACGCGCCGCCATCAGCAAGGGTTCGGTCTATCTAGAGTTTCAAAACAAAGAGGCAATTTTAATTGGCGTGGTGCAGCAATTCACCGGTCGCGAACTGGAGCGCATCAACAATCTGGTCAAGCAGGCAAAAGCTCCATACCTATTGGTTTTACAAGAATTGCTCTACAGCCATGTGATGTCGTACTGGTCCATCGCCAGCGGACGGTTACACAGTCCGGAGGTGATTGCATCAGCCAACCCTGCCATCATGAGCGAGATTCTTAATTTTCAAAGCGCCGTCTTTTTGCAGATTGCTTTTTTGCTCGAAAGGGCGGCGATGAACAACGAAATTCCAAAACCCAAAATTGCCAACGAGTATTTTTTTCAGGCGGAGCTTGTCTGCTACTTGCTAGCCGCTCTGTTTCCCCCCTACGAACGCCTTAAGGCGCGTGACCCTAAGGGTTTTACTGAAGCGACTCTAAAACAATACGCGGACCGAATGATCGCTCTGACTCTGGCTGGTCTTCGTGAAGGCACTCCGCAAAACTAGTGGCTGTCCTTTGACACCAGATGCGGTGCAAGAGCAAATCCAGGACGATTAACCAGACAGATCGCCTAAGTTTCGTTTAGATCTGCACCACTTGGTTCTCTGGTGTCAATTTTCATCGGTCAACGATTCTTGGCAAACAAATAATGCGAGACCATCCACTCGTCACCACTTTTGTAACCCCAAAGTTCGGCGCAGGCGAGAAAAAACAAACGCCAGTAATGATACCAGCGCCGAGCCTCATGGGCACCGTAGGTGCTGGCCAGAACAGGTAGAATTTCTGCTTTGTTAGCTGCCATGTTCTTAAGCCATGCCTCTGCAGTTTTTTGATAGTGGCGACCATTTACCCGCCAATGACCGACGACATGAAGTGAGCGTTGAAAATAAAGTAGTAACGGATCGGATGGCATCATGCCGCCGGCAAAAAAATGGCGAGTCAACCAGTCGGTGCCATCGGCATCCTCATAGTGATACTGAAAATTCTTGTGGGTAAAAATGTGCACAAACAATTTGCCGTCCGCAGCCAGCCAACCAGAAATGCGCTCGAGAAACAAATCATAGTTTTTCATATGCTCGAACATTTCTATCGATACAACTCGGTCAAACTTTTCTTTGATATCAAATGACTGCATGTTCTCAGTGAGCACTTTGATATTCTTCAGACCGCGCCTTTCGGCCTCGCTTTCAATGTACAAACGTTGCGTGCGCGAGTTAGAGACCGCGGTAATCGAGCAATCGGGATAATTCTCTGCCATAAACAGCGTTAAAGAGCCCCAACCACAGCCAAGTTCTAATATTTTCTGATTCGGTCGAATATCAGCTCTCTGACAGGTGATTTCCAGCATCGCCTTTTCCGCATCAGCGAGGCAATTTTGGTTTTCGGTCCAATAACAACTGCTATATTTGAGATTAGGTCCCAGAGCCAGTTTGAAAAAGGCAGTGGGCACTTCGTAGTGTTGTTCGTTGGCATCATCGGTATTAATCGCAATCGGTAGCGTCTTCAAGTCTTGGACGAATTGCAGTCGCGCAGCCAATTCGGACTCAGCGCATTTCTGTTTCTGGGAACGCAACGTCTGCGCCAGCATCGAACGAATACCGATTCTAATCAACCACTCGGGTACGAACCCCGAGGCGAGGAAGCGATAGAAACTCTCGGATGACTCGCGTCTTTTTTTGATGGTTAAAACGTCCGAAATTGATCCTGCCGCAGCTTGATTCATATGATGGCCTCAATTCATTCCCCACGTGCAGTTCCAAAAACGATGGCTGTGAGCAGTAAGTAGAACCGCACAAACTCAACTTTTGTATTTCGGCTTTGTATGATTACATCTTTGACCGAAAAGACGTATTTAGTCAATCCTCAATCGGCTATCTCGTATCAACACTGCAAAAGACTTTGATGGCATCTCAATGCTTGACTATAGTAAAACATCGGCTCTGAATTCCTAAATAGCGACACAAAGTTATGCGCATCGCCGTCATTTGCAACGATACACGAGGTGGTATTCAACCCTATATTGCTTTGGCATTGGGGCTCAAGGCAGCCGGGCACACAGTGAGGGTAGTGGCGCCGTCAAATTTTTCGCAAATGCTTGTAGAGTCCGAGCTCCCATTCGCCTCTTTGTCTGTGTCTGACGAAGAGGTGAAGCGAATCTCGACGGGCGTCGCTGAAAAAGGCACACTGGCCAGTATGGTTCTCATGGCGCGCGAAATGCCGCTCCGCCTTCAGCTTTGGACCAGAGAAACTTTGGAAGCGTGCGAAGACATGGACATTCTCACTGGTGGCATCGGGGGAATGGTCGTCGGTTTATCCGTCGCAGAGAAACTGAAAAAACCATTTGTCGAGGCGCACTTACAGCCAATTGGCGTAGAGACAGACGCTTACCCGGGCGTCTTATTACCTTGGCTTCCGCAATGGATTGGCAGTTCAGGAATTCGCTTCAGTCATCGGTTATCTGATTTTGCTCTTTGGACGTCATTCAAGATGGGGATGTCGTTGGCACGCGAAAAAGTTTTGAATCTTAAGGGCTCAATGCCTGCGTTGACCGGTCCTGTGCTGTATGGCTTCAGTCGTTATGTTATCGAGGTGCCTAGCCATGATGCGCGGGCAAGACATGTTACCGGTTACTGGTCACTGCCTACGCCGAAGAACTGGTTGCCACCGCCTGGGCTCAGCGAATTTCTAACAGCCGGTGGTCCGGTTGTCGCTATCGGATTTGGCAGCATGTCCAGCAGAAGTCCGACATCAACGACCGCATTGATAAGTGACGCCGTCAGCAAAGCTCAAGTCCGGGCCGTACTGTTGGAAGGTTGGGGGAAGTTGAAAACATCGAACACCGACGAAAATATATTCTGCATCGAGTCGGCTCCGCACGATTGGCTTTTCCCTCGGGTAACCGCGGTCGTACATCACGGCGGCGCAGGCACTACAGGTGCGGCCCTCACTGCCGGCGTACCGGCGATAGTGGTTCCATTTGGCATGGATCAACCGTTCTGGGGAGCCCGAGTTGCGGTCCTCGGAGTCGGTCCATCACCAATTCCTCGACCACAACTTACTTCAGAGCGACTGTCTGCAGCAATCAAGCATGCTGTAGATGACGAGTCAATGCGATTGAAAGCATCAAACTTAGGATTGAAAATCCGTGCCGAAAACGGTGTTGCTGCTGCGGTAGAGCAGTTTGCCCGATTGACGTAAGTATTATTCCAGTTTGGATTGTCCAAAAGCTGGCACCACCCATAGTGGCAATCAGTAGTACCATTGACGATCAACGGTTGGATGAAACCATCAACGTTCCGACCAGATTTTCCTCAAGACACGTCAAACGTTCACACCATCGAATCAATACTTCAATGCTGTCGCAGTTCCACAGACTCTGAGCCAGTCTTCAGACATTCAATGTCTCATGGTGCGAAACTCTTTCTCGCCCCTTGTCGGAAACTTAGGATCCCAGGTCCAATCATATGTGACGCCGATCTTAAATGAATTCATGTCATCAATTGGATCAAAATCTCCTACACTTCTCGCAAAGCACTCCAACGCCTTCGCTTCGTCAGGCGTGACCACTCCGAAACCTTCGGCATAGAAGATCGCGAGATTCTCAAATGCCGTAGCCAGATCCTGCTCTGCAGCTTTTGTGTACCAGTGAAATGCGTTGTGGTAGCTTTGCTCTACGCCATTACCCATCTCGTACAAAACACCGAGATTGTTTTGCGCCCATGCGCTTCCACTCTCAGCAAACGGTTTCAGCAATCCGAAAATGTCTTTGTACTGCCCTTCGCGCAACAGCTCCTGACCTCTCCAAATCGCCTTTATTGCAGCCTCTTCTAGTGGTCCGACCCTTAACCACTTACAAATCTGACCCAAATCTGAATCTAAATTTCCAAGCTGACTCAATAGTGCTCTCTGCTCGAAGAGAGTCAACTCGAAAAATTCGGTCACTTTCTCGTCCGTTAGACGATGTCGATAACGTTCCAGGCGCTGCTCGTAACGTGAATCCCATGCCACCAGCGCCTCGGGTTCGCGCGCTCTCAGAATTTCTCGCAGTCGAATTCGAGTTCTCTTAGCCGTGGCAGGACGTTTTGTTGGGTCTGGTTCAATAAGCTCCCTCAAGAGATCTTCAAGGTTTTTGCTTTGAGAGCCGATTTCAGACCAATTTATTTTATGCCGTTCCAGCGGTTTCAGCCCAGTGAAGAGCCGAAGGAGCAATAATCCAAGCCCATATAAATCACTCTGCTCAGTTGTTTCACCGTGATGCTGTTCTGGAGCAGCGTAGTCCGTGAGCCACTTTGGACTAGACTGGCTCCCCACCCTCTCGATGTGAAACAGATCGAAAATCCTCACGCCCGAGTCATCAAGAATGAAGCTATGCGGACTGACATTGCCGCAAACCATCATCTTTCCGTGCATGAATTCCAAAATCTCGCAAACTACAAATCCAAATTTAATTGTGGTTCGAAACTTGAACGTTCCAGTTCTCTCAATCCATCTATCAACAATATCTTGGTCCATTCGAAAGTAGTCGAGCACCAAATTGTGTCTGTCTGTGCTGATCGATTCCAAAACAGCGACAAAGCTTTTGTGATGCGCCTCAGTGGCCAAGGTGAAAAAGCAGATTTCGTCAAAAAATTTCTTTTGGGCAATGCAGTCGTGCTCGCTATCGAGCTGCTCAAGAAACTTGATAATTCGTTTTTGCCCATTAAACTTAGCGCCCACAAAACAACATGGACCTAATTGCACCATAGGATCGATGATTTCATGGGAGTTCAGCCATGCTTCAAACTGTTCTTGCTCTACCATTCTCTGGATTAAAACTGGGGTCCTGCCACCAAGATAACATCAACAATACAGAGCAGTTAATGTTCACCAAAAATTCACAGTAGTATCAGATTCTTTTTAGAGAAACCCATTTGCTCAAAGCTGATTTTTGACTGTTATACTAAAATAGTCATTTATCGCGAGGTGTGATTTGTGGGCAGGAAGAAGCTGACCCTGGATAAGCGGTCAGCCGTTATCTCAGCGGCCCAAGAACTTTTCGGTCGATACGGCTATGGAAGAACCACTATCGACGACATCGCAGAGCAGGCCGGAATTGGCAAAGGCAGTGTCTATACAGAATTTCGCTCGAAGGAAGACATCCTTATGAGTGTCATACGGCAATTCTATGCATCCGAAATCGATCGAATGATAAGAGTTGAAAGTCTGGGCGAAAAGCCTTTCTTGTCTTCGCTCAAGAAGATGCTTCAATCTCATATATTGAGCGTCTACGATTGTGCGACGAACAAACAACATAGTGCTGAAGAACTCGCTTATACAAGCATCCGTGTTCGCAACGAAATGACTCCATTTTTTCGGGAAACAGTGCTGTCGATTTCTCGCCTTTTAGCAAGAGCAGCTGATGAAGGTGAGATCACTAGCAACCACTGCTTTGAAGAAACTGCCTCAGTGCTAATGACTGGATTGAGCGGCTTGTTTCCGCCTTACGAGCCGAGATGGACAACAATTGATGCCGGACATACCAGTGTCATTAGTCGCGAAGCGCTGGCGACGCGCTCTGATCAATTATTAGATCTGCTTTTAGCCGGTATCCGAGGTAGTTGATTGTGTATTTGTTAGCATTAAAAATGCTGTTTAGAGATCGGATTAAGTTTCTCACGTTGATCGTGGGAATAGCCTTTGCAACTCTATTGATCACGCAACAGGGCTCGATCTTTTGCGGTTTGATGCTACGAACAGCCTCCACCATATTTGATACCAATGTGCCAATCTGGGTTACCGACCCCGAAGTCCGATCGATAAACGACAGCGTCACCATGAAAGAAGATGTACTCCAGCGAGTGCGATCGGTGAAGGGTGTGGAGTGGGCGGTGCCATTTAGTATGAACAACGCGATTGCGCAATCCGACAAAGGCGAGACTGGTGTGGTGCAGTTGATCGGACTTGATGATGAGAGCCTGATTGGAGCGCCGGCTGAAATTCCTAGGTCCGTTTTGAAAAGACTCAACGAGCCCGATGCAGTCATTGTCACCCGCTCACGCAGTGAAAATTTTGGTGCTCCCAGAGAAGGTGATACCTTCGAGATCAACGATCGGCGAGCTCGAGTGGTTGGCGTAGTGGACGCGAGCAAAAATTTCACGCCATTTCCATCACTTTATTCAACTCACAGCAAAGCTCTTCTTTTCCTGCCACCGGGCTATAAGTATCTAAATTTCGTACTCGTCAAACCAAAATCTGGACTAGATCCTGCAAAGGTCTGCAGTGATATTGAACAATCGACTGGACTGAAGGCTTTCCAGCAGTGGGATTTTGTTTGGAAAACCATGATCTACTGGGGCAAGAATACCGGCATCCCGATTAACTTCGGCATCACAGTGGTTCTGGGAATCATCGTCGGAGCGGCGATCACAGCTCAGACACTTTACACTTTTATGATTGAAAACATCAGACAACTGGGGACGTTCAAAGCGATCGGCATCAGCAACTGGCAGCTGGCGTCCATGGTCATGTTACAAGGACTGGCGGTCGGTCTGATTGGTTTCGGAATCGGCGCCGGGCTTTGCTCAGTCGTCGGTCTGATCAACCCGAGAAACAGCGAGCTGGCATATTACACACCACAAGAGCTTGTGTTCATGGCACTTGCAGTGGTATTGATTTTTTGTGTACTTTCCAGCCTCCTGAGTATCAGAAAAGTGGTTACGGTTGATCCTGCGCTAGTGTTTCGAGGCTAGCCCATCATGCAAATTGCCGTCTCTCTCTCAGGATTAGAAAAGAGCTTCACCGCTGGCGATACCAAATCAACGGTGTTAAAAGGAATTGACCTGGCGATTCCAGCAGAAGAAATAACTTTCGTCACCGGACCGTCGGGCTGCGGAAAGACTACACTGATAAGCATTATTGCCGGCATTCTCACTCCCGATTCAGGCACAGTAAGTATTTTTGACACTCCAATCGTCTCGAAATCTAGAGAATCTACAAAATTTCGACTTGCCAACATCGGTTTCATCTTTCAACAACATAACCTGGTGCCAACGCTGACTGCAGCAGAAAACGCATCAATTCCTCTTTTAATCAGGCGCGTTCCTCAACGTCAGGCCAGGCAAAAAGCGATCGCCATGTTAAACGAAGTCGGACTGGGCGACAGAATTGATCATCTGCCCTCTCAACTGTCGGGCGGGCAACAACAGAGAGTAGCCATAGCAAGAGCACTCGTCGGTCAACCACGCTTAATCATCTGTGACGAA
The DNA here is from genome assembly GCA_964600935.1 of uncultured Candidatus Obscuribacterales bacterium. Taxonomy (GTDB): domain Bacteria; phylum Cyanobacteriota; class Vampirovibrionia; order Obscuribacterales; family Obscuribacteraceae; genus JADYXR01. The sequence continues at coordinate 9,423 of CAZRMH010000158.1, read as the reverse complement.
CCTACCGCATCTCTTGATGCAGAAAATGGTTTTCACATCATGAGTCTCTTGAAGCAGCTTGCTGTCGAAAGTGATCGCACTGTAATAGTGGTTACTCACGACTCGAGAATCTATCAATTTGCTGATTCGATCGTCGAGATGGAGGACGGACAAGTGGTTCGGGTCGAACTACAGCAGAAGCAGTTACACAAAAATAAATCAAGAGGCGATTAGAGTGAAATTCAAACTGACTATTCCTATGATCGCGATCACCTTGTCGATTGCCGGCGCCGGATGCGCGGCATTCTATGTGTCAAAATCCAAGCTACGACAACCAGAGCAAGTGCCCGCGCGCAAGCCATTCGTGAGCCCTTTCGCCGAGCAGATAGCCGGCGTTGGCATAGTCGAGTCCAAAGAAAAAAACATAAGAGTCGCGCCATTCTTTTCTGGACGAGTCGAAAATGTTTTGGTAAAAGAATCGATGAGAGTCGTCCAAGGCCAACCACTGTACAAGCTCAACTCCGAACAGCTCAGATCTGAGCTAGAATCGCAACTGAAGCTGGTAGATGCGCTCAGAACAAAAGTTGAGCGACTCCACAATGAGCCACGGAACGTCGATGTCACCCCGCTGGAAGCAATCGTGCAAGCGCGAAAAGCCCGGCTTGCCGACGTCGAACAGAATCTCGCTCGATATGAGCGACTCTACAAAGACGGTGCCGTCAGCGAGAACGATACCGTGACTCGAAGATACGAGCAGGATCAAGCCAGAGCACTGCTTGTGCAGGCTGAATCCGAACTCAAGAAAGTGACTGCCGGAGCCTGGCATTTCGACATTCAACAATCACAGCATGAACTTTCCCAGGCAATGGCGAGAGCAAAAGAGATTCAAACCAAGATCGAGCAATGCACGATTCGCTCGCCAATGAATGCCGAGATATTGCAGGTCAATGTCAGACCCGGTGAATACGTGCGCACCGATTCATCAGAAGCATCTATCATTCTCGGGTCTACCGAGACATTGCAGGTTCGCGTAGATATCGACGAAATCAATGCCAGCCGGATACGGCCCAATATGGAAGCGGTTGCCTGTATAAAGGGAAATTCGTCAGTTAAATTTCCACTAAAATTTATCAGAGTAGAACCATATATGGTACCAAAGCGAAGCCTCACCGGTAATACCGCAGAACGCAACGATGTTCGAGTACTTCAACTGCTCTATGAGTTCAAAAAATCTCAAGGTCAGCCGGTGTACGTCGGTGAGCAGCTAGAAGTGTTTCTATCAGAAACCGGAACAAAATTTCTTGCCGATCAGTCCGCGAAAAAAAACTGAACTGCTGCAGGCTTGTCTTTAAGTGCTGCTCAAACTAAGGTAGTTTCAGAGCGTCTATTGAATTTTCTATTTTGATGCTTTCAGAAAGAATCATTCTTCGCCGGTTATTGCTCATGAACTTAATTCGAGCTGCCAATGACACTCCACTGCAATTCTGGAGTCTCAATACAGCCAGATTTTTGCAGCCACCAAGTTTAACCAATGCCTGGTCAGTCAATCTTGGATTTTCAGCCAGATCAATTTCACACAGCTCAGGTAATTCGGCTAGTAACTCCAACTTCTCGTCAGTCAGATCTAGTTTGGCAAGTCGAATAGTCCTCAAAGATTTTAGTTTAGTCAAATAAGGAAGAACATCATTGTTCAAATTCGTTCCTGCCAGGTCAAGGAATCCGAGCCGTCGTAATGCGCTCAAGTACTGGATATCGGAAGCCTTAATGTTGCTTGAGTTATAGAACACAAGACCAGTCAGTGACTTAATCTTAGAGATAACCTCAATGGCACCATCCGGAATTTTCATGACCGTCAGATTTAGGTGCTCTAAGTGGGGAAGTGTTTCGAGGTATTGCAATCCCCTCTTCGTCAAACGCGTTGCCAGCGCCACTCGAAAACTCGTAAGGGTCTTAAATTTGCACAGCTCGCGCACTCCCTCGTCAGTTAATGCGGTCGATTGGCTGAAAACTTCCACGAGCGCAAACTTTGACAATCGACTAAAACCTGTTCCGGTAAAATTATCTGTGATACCAATGGAAATTCGACGCACATTGGATTCGTTGGTGAGTAATTCAAGATCACTATCTTTAATGCTCGGAGCAGAATTCCAAACTTCTTTGCCGTCGCTGGAGATTCTTTTAATCCAAGTATCCGACTCAATCGAATCAAGAACAGAGACTAGCGTCGAACGTTGAATCTTAGACTTATGCGGTTTAGCAACTACAGTTTCTTGTTTACCTGAACAGTAAATCAAAAGGCCACTACCAGCGGTGCCAAGTAGCACCGCAAGTAATGCTATTACCGCAAATTTAGTGGAAGATTTATTCGCAAGCGGTCTGTTTGTATCTCGAGCACGATCGTGAGAACTGTCAGATTCGGGATTCGCAAGAGCTGCTTTAAGGTCTGTCATTGTTTGATATCGAGCGTCGGGAGATTTACTCAAACAAGTCGCAATCACGTTTTCGACAGCTTCTGGAAAAACAGTCGTTCCATGTGCTTCCGAAAGAGTTGGAGGTGTCTCGTGGGCATGAAGTGATATTAGCTGCAGTGCCGAATCTCCGTTGAAAGGTGGTCGCCCTGTTAGCGTTTCAAACATGACACAACCCATCGAATAGATTTCGGAGCGTTCATCAAAAGACAGACCAAGTGCTTGATCGGGCGGCATATATGGTGGCGAACCAGCCACTGATTTGCCTTGCTCAGTTTTTTCCTGCTTAGTCGTTCCAACACCAAAATCAATTACCTTAACGCTGATTGACGCTGTGTTCCAACCGGTTACTAAAATGTTTGTTGGTTTCAAATCACGATGAAAGAGCTTTCGTTTATGTGAGTAACTCAACGCATCACAAATTTGTTCAAATATTGGAACGGCTTCCTCAAGATCGAGCGAACGCTCTTCATCAAGTATTTGTTTCAGGCTCAGTCCATCGATGTACTCGAGCACCATGTATGGGATTTTGCCATCAGAAACACCAAAATCAAGCACTTTTACGATGTTGGGATGGTCTATTTGACTCGTAGCTCTTGCTTCGCGCTGAAACGCAACCAATTGATCGCTGCTCAAATTATTCAAAACTTTGACAGCTACCCTTTTCTTGAGGAGCCGGTCACGGCAGAGGTAAACGGTTCCACTCGCACCCATTCCAATGGAGCGAAGCGGACTATATCGCTCGACCGGAAAACACCCCGCTTGCATTGTGAGCTCCTCATGAAGCTCTGTTGAACCGTTGCTCGCTGGTGGCTGCACTTTGTCTTTCTGATTTGCCATGTGCGGACTGCCACAGATACACAAGTCAGCACGAAAGATCCATTGAGTCAGAGTCCCGGCTCTTCCTGCGTCCATACGTTTTCCGCAATTAGTGCAAAGCTCTGCCTGCTCGCTGTTCGAGTAGGCGGGTCCTGGGCTTGCGCAGCTGCAGACCTTGATCCATTGAGTGAGGCTCCCCGAGCCTGTCTGCCCGAGCGGCATGTGACAGCTCGGACAGGTCTTATAGTCCTCGAACTCTGAAGTCATGAGTTTGCCTGAAAACGGATAAATCTTCTATACCCGAACTCAAACGCCATAAGCGAAAAGTCCGACGTCTACTCACGGGGATGTATGATGTACCGTTGGATCGGATGATCTCGGAGAATGCGCTTGCGATAAGAAAGAAAAATCACTCATGGCGGAATCCGCAGACGGCTTTAGTTCTTACTCTATGCGCCGAATGTGAGCTTAATCTGGGGCAACTGGCGTAAGCTCGCAAAGACGTCGACGCAGCGATCTCGCTATTCTCCAAGTATCCCCCCGAGTCGAACTTTCAGAAAATGTTCACACTTACTATTGCAAAGGAAACTCCGACATCTGAAGATACATTAAAAAAACTCTGCCTGACAGAGTTTTTGAGAGATTCGATTTTACAAAAGGTCCCGCCTTCGCCAGAGGAAATTATTCCGGCGCAAAAATTTCCAATTCTTCGAGATAAGCGCTCTTCCTAGCAGCAACATCAGTCAAAATTTCCACTAAAATTCATCAAATTAGAACCACCATATATGGTACCAAGGCGAAGCCTCACCGGTAATACCGCTGCAATCGCTCTACCCGGAGTGCCAAGTGTCAATACTGCCACTTGAGTCAACACACTCAAGAACGTTTGATCAGTTGCAGAGAGTCCACAATTGCCGGCAACATCAGCTTAATTCTCAGAGTTTCTTGGCTTTCCTAATGAAATTCAGTTATTGGGTTTCCATTGGTCATCTTTCGAAAAGTAGTGTCAATTGCTGCGCATACTTCCTCTACCGTCGTTAAATATGTTTGGTTCCAAGCTGTATAGAGGTCACTTTGACTTTCGTCCAGCCGCATTACTAGGTATGAGATTTGAGAATAGAAGGGAAGAATCTTTATCAGTAATACTTTTGATGATCGCGATGGGAATTCAGAAATGGCGGTGCCCTTCTTCTTATGGCTCTTCTTCTTCTGGACTTCTAGCATGAGGCAATCGTCGCCCAGCGGAGTGACGAGGTAGCTACTGAGAGAGAGCCGCATCTTTAAGTTGGACAATGCAAAAGCAGTATTGGTGCTCTGGGCCTCCTGATTTACTGACTGTTTCATTTGCGAGATTTCCTGTTTAAGTGTTTCGATCATTCTTATTTACCGTGACTATTCCAGATCTGGTGGTCATCTTGAAAAGCGAGAGGAAACACCACCAAGGCGTGTCCTCTGCTCTTCTGCTCTTCGCTGCTCTTTCAAAAAAATCTTGATTCGGTTTATTTGATTGATTTGGCATTACTGCGTTAAGATCACCATCAAAAAACTGCTGTATTTTTCGTGCTGTCCTGTCGTCTGCAAGGGTAGCTAAACACGCCGGACCGGACCATTCCTCGGTGTGGGCGGCGAATATCTCCTCTCGTCTCTTGGATTTATGGGCTCGTAAAGCTTGTCGTCATATCCAAGACCCTCTTCAAAAGCCGGATCCTGACCGGGGAGTCCGTTACGTCCGCGTGCAATTAAGCCTGGGTCTACTAACTCCAAAACAGGAAGTGAGAGCCCTGAATTATTTATGCTACTCTCTGGAGAACCGCTTTCCCTCGATGATGTCAGGTCGTTCAAATGATTTAGTGCTAATCGGTTGACATCGGATGTTGAGTCGGAAGTTTCCGATTCGACAGGAGAAGACGAATTTTTAGATATCTCCGTCAAGGCTTTTATCGTTGACCGTTCGCCATTTACCATTACGCGCCCCCTTGTATGAGATTTTCAAACCGGCTTCAGTCATTGCTGTTCTGCAAAACTCTAGAATGGCTTCATGTTAAACATCCACGTGTGACGATTCCATGTCGAAATTGGCAAACTTCTTCTATCAGAAAAAATTTTGCCTGGATACAATATTGCAATAGAGGAATATAGTCATCAATCCCATCATTCCAACAACTTTTGCCAGATCCGGTATTCAAAAAATGGCGATGCTTAATCGGAAACGAGAGAGTCAAAGAAATTCGAATGCGATAGATAGAAGCGACTCGGGTCGAAGAAAAAACGTCGTTCGATTGTTTATGGTCTCTTTGATTTTACTTACAGGCACCGCTTCCTTCTCCGCCGCGAAGGCAAAAACTCGAACACCAACGAGGAAGGCGCAACAAAAATCTTGCGTTTTGCACTTCCCGCGGAATAGATCCCTGGGAATACTAAAGATCAGTAGTCTAGATGGTCACAGTCAGCGGCTTCACGCCAGGGGTGATATCGCGGTTGGTGACGGCAAGGTAACCTTGGAACTTGCTTACCAGGATGATTATGATCTGTCTGCGTTGAAGACTCTCCCGGCTGAAGCACTCTATGGAATGTCCTTTCGAAAGCTCGCTGTCAGCGACCGTGAATTGGCTAATATAAGCCATCTTACTGGTTTGGTAGATCTGGATCTGAGCCAAACTGATGTTGGCAATGCTGGACTATTGCAACTGGGGAAACTTATTCATCTAAAGAAACTGAATCTTGATTCCACTCTTGTCACAGCCAAGGGACTCAGTGGAATTCAATCACTTAAGGAGCTTGAGGCGTTAAACCTGCAGTGTAACCATGTTGGCGATGCCGGTTTCGAAAGTTTGGAGCATCTAAGCGGCTTGAAAAAGTTGGAGCTGGCCAAAAGCAACATCGGGGACCGTGGGGTGAAGGCAATCTCGACGGTGAAGGGACTGACCTACCTCGATCTGAATTTCACAAGCGTAGGAAATATCGGATCGAGCTTTCTTAGTCGTCTGAAAAATTTGTCAGAGTTGCAAATTGCCTATACTAAAGTCAATGGACGTGGTCTTCAGTATATTAAACAAATCAATTCACTCAAAAGAATTGTCTATAGTACTGGGCAGTTTTCACAAACAGAACTAAAAGATCTGAAAAGAACTTTTCCGAGGTGCGAGCTTTCAGAATTCTCGTCTTGCAACGACTTGCCTCTCGAAATATTCGCGCCCTTGCATTGACGCCAGCGAGGGATTAGAACTCGAACCTCGTTGCGTTCTGCGGGGTTAAAGCAATTCACACAAAAGCAGTGCTTTATGGCATTACCCGCGGTGGCAATGCCGTTGCTGTGCACAACTGGCACGAAGCAAAACGATTTATTTTTCCACGCACAGCAACCCAATAGTCGCTCTGTGATGTTGCCTAGTCTTCTCTTGAGTAGATGGATAATTACAACAGCAATATGTTTAACTCAAACCAGAAACTTTTATGCATCCTCCCAAATCAGGCTTTAGCCGATTCCAGGGCCAAAATTCGAACAGAACAACGACTTGATCCGTTGTGATCGTAAGACTTAAGGTGATGGTATCTCATAACCCGAATTCTCCGCAGCATTCAACCAGAACGTAACCAGCACTAAAACTTCCACTTCGGAATTTTCCTCTCATCACACGATGAGCGGATTGGTGTCAAGGGATTGTCTGGCTGAGTTTGCGCGAGTCCCGGGATTGAGAGACCCAATCACACTAGCGCGCTCAATCGCACTCAAGTGTCAGGATCTGGGCTGCTCCTACGAACCCTGATTCACAATTGCTAAACCAGCATGTGGGCGAGCGAGAAATCGACAGGAGTAGTTACATGGTCTTAGTCACTCACAAACAGTAAATTGTCTCTTCGCTTTATCAAGATATGAATGGTTTATGCGGCGGCATCGCTGGCGGATTCGATTCTGGTCACGACGGATTCGGTGGATACGGTTTCGGTGAATACGGATTCGGTGAACACGGACTGGCCGCCATGGACTTTCTCAGTGGTCCCGAGTCCACAGAATCTGGCGAGCATTGCCAGGGTCTAAATTTCAACGGCATCTTCGTCTCGCCCGATGGTGAGATTTTCGCGACGCATGTGCTAGGTCACCGCAGCTTCTTGTTGGAGACTCTAATTATGAACGTCGCCGAACATGTCGGATTGAAGAAGGTGCCTTCTATCCTAGTTGGGCAGCAGGTGCTCGTCGCTCAGAGGAGCTCCTCGATTCTGCCAACTGACGCGTGGAGTGGCGCAAAGGACGGAGCCATGCCGAGAGGCTATGCCTGCGGCATGACAGGAAGCACGCTCATGTTCCGTTATTACTTCCAAATTCCGAAGCGGGAATGGTTCTTCTCCGATCCTGTTTATGACAAGGACGCCGGCGCATATCTGGATGTGTCTTGCATGAACTGGGACTATTCGATCGGCGATAGTGAAAGCCAACTGATCGTCAGGGTAGTGCCGATGGCGCGATTCAACGACCCCAGACAGATGGACAAAATCGATGCTCATCGTAAGGCGGCCCTCGCAGTCGTCACAAGAGTGCATGATGTGCTTATCAGCTTAGCGCCGTCAGCCCAGGTTGTCGAAGCTCGACGCAGCTTCTAAGGACAACAACCTGAACTTCTGGGCTTCGCGTGCCAACTCACGTGACCAGGCTGTCGGCATCACGGCACACCCGCGTCTGAAGCTGGTCGCAGGACGTTCAGCTACGACAACGTTGCCTCGGTGCAGGGCATTCCCAACCTACGCCCCGCACTGATCTGCGTGTTCGAAGACACTTGGAGCGGTCTCATCATCAAGGCTGTCGTCAACCACCTCAAGAGCATGCGCGGCGGTCCGGCCGCGAGGGCTTCGGTGTGACAACCGACACTCAAAAAATGCGCAGGGGATGTCGTCACCATTAGTGGTGGCAGCTTCTGCGTTTTTTACAAGCAACAAATCTATTCATACGTATAGTGGATCGACCTCATTATTCGGAAATGTTGCCGCTGGACGTTCGAAACACTTTATTTATGGGACTTCTGTAGGAGCGTACATTCGCTAAGCTGCATAGATGCAGTGCTTCGAACGTCCGCCAGTGAACGTTACCATTATTTGGACTCTGCCTAATAACGGTGCGGTGTCCAGCGCTAGCATGCAAGACATAGATGCAAACTGCCCTAGTCACAATTCAGACACGCATCGCCACCAGTTAGTCATTGCACACCGATTATCATCTACTCATGATTAGCCCTTGCAACATTTAAGACCAAAGCGCCGGTCTCGCGCGCATTTTTACTATCCACACTATCACTTTTGCAGTCGGTGCATCATCCGACAAGGTTACCAATGTCACTAGAGAGTTTTTCTGACCAGTCTCATTCCGTCGCCAGACCGGAGCATAGCTTTAGCCAAACTTCTTCGTTCGGTGAAATGCCGACACCGTCTCGCAATGCCGAAGCCGCTTCGAATCTAACGGGGCAGACTCATTCAGATGGGTTGAAGAATGCTGAAAAACAAATCGTCAATTCGCTTATACAAAATCCCAATGATATGCACGCTGTGTCTGAAACACTGCAGGCTCTAAGTTCTCACGAGTCTGCGGAACTCTTCAAGCAAGATCTTACCCAGATAAATGAGGACCTGCACAAACTTGGGTACCTGCCAAATTTAACTATCGTCAGCGATGACAATTCACCGGATCAGTTCGCGTTAAGACCCCGAGATGGCGCCGCCCCACTCACCCCGAATGTCACTCCAGCCGACACAGATTCCGACAGAGCTGTTCCCCATCGAGTTCCGGATCACCGCAATGCCGACCACCCTCCGCGACGCCATGGCGAAGACCATCATAGCAGCGAGCGACACCACCGCCATGAGGGTGACGGCGGGCGGCATCATCACGAACGCGGTGGTCACGTACATCATGGTGGGCATCATCAGAACCGGCACCACCGGCGGCATCATTCTCAAGGCGGTGGACACGGCCGCCATGCATTCGCCGGCGGCGCTTACGATAATCTTCAAAAGCCGGACGACCTGACCTTGGAAAATAGTGTCAAGGCAGTCTTGAAAGAAGCCAAAGACCAAAACTTGAGCGAAAACGCCACCAAGGCAGCTGTCGCTTCGATGCTTGTAGAAAGCCAGGGCAACCCGGAAGCTAGAGGGGATCGACGCAATAGCA
>CAZRMH010000157.1:15457-16930 GCA_964600935.1 uncultured Candidatus Obscuribacterales bacterium | reverse complement strand
GGCACCGTTTTTGAACTTAATGCACTGCGTCCATGTGAGCAGAAACATGATGCATGAGGTGGCTAAACCGGCGGCACAACTTAATAGGATTGGATTTTGCGTAAGCTCTTCCATTTACTTTAGTCGTTTACGCTCTCGAATGAATTGATTATTTGGTCTACTTATTGTGATCTGAGCAACGCTGATTTGCCGCATGTCAAAGGCGGCTTCGCAGTAACATAGGTAATAAATCCACTTTCTAATAAATTTTTCGGAGAAACCGAGCGCTCGAACTTCTGCCAAGTGTTCTTCGAAATTGTCTCTCCAGACGTGAAGTGTTTTGGCATAGCTCTCTGCAAACTCGTTAAATTCAACCATGTGAAAGTCAGTCACCTTGCTGGTTGCGCGAATCACTCGTTCTGTGGAGAGCAACAAGCTACCAGGAAAAATGTGCTTTTGAATGAAGTCGACACTACCGCGCAGCAGATTGTATCGACTGTCTGGACTTGTTATCAGTTGGAATGTCATCAGACCATCAGGCTTTAGAAGCTCAGAACATTTTTTGAAGTAGGTCTCGACGTATTTGTCGCCAAGCGCTTCGACCATCTCAATGGACGCGATTTTGTCGTACTGGCCTGTCAAGTCACGATAGTCGGTCAACAAGATTTGGACTTGGTTTTCGAGACCTTCATTGCGAATTCGCTGAGTTGCATATTCGAATTGACTCGGTGAGATAGTAATTCCAGTGATTTTACAGCCATAATTTCTTGCTGCATACACCGCCAGACCTCCCCACCCACAGCCGATTTCCAGCAGGTGATCCTGTTCTGTCAGCATCAATGACTCGCACAGTCGTTTGTATTTGTTTTGTTGCGCTTCAAATAAATCTTCGTTATCACTGGTGAAGATGCCGCTCGAATAAGTCATAGATTTGTCGAGAAAGAGTGAGAAAAATTCATTGCTCAAATCGTAGTGCGCTTCGATGTTTGATTTGCTGATTTTCTTACTGTTCGGTCGGGACAAGTGCCCAAGCCGATTGACGAAATTGAACAAATCTAGAAGTGGGTTGCGTTTCTTTGAACCTTCCATGACCGTTGAATCATTCAAGTTGAGGATAAACCATCGAATCACGTCGGTCAGATCGGTCGTGGTCCATTCTCCATCGATGTATCCTTCGGCGAAACCGATCGCTCCGAATTTGACGCATCGTTTGAAAAAGTCGTTGGAGTTTATGTTGATATCGGCAAGGCAAGCCGTTTCCGAAGAAGTGTTGGCCTTCTCTAAACCATCTGGGTTCGTCGCATTGGTGGTCGTCGTACCGTCGGGAAGTGCAAGTTTGAGGGTGCCTTTGCGCATACCAGTTAGTGAATCTACAACAACTTTCTGGCAGAACAAATCAATAGCACCAGGAGCTTTACGACCTTGTGATGGTCCAGGTTTCGTCAAAGTTGGTGAGTGATTCGAGAGCTGCTCGGAATCGATATCTCTAAGATC
>CAZRMH010000157.1:5124-15447 GCA_964600935.1 uncultured Candidatus Obscuribacterales bacterium | reverse complement strand
TTTTTCGTTGAGGATTTCATTCGAACTCGTTCTCCGGAGATTGTTGTAGGGGCGCCATAGGTTGGTTTGTTTTTCAGGAAAATCTTCTTTTGCAAGGAATGGGATTTTCTTCAGATACAGAAGCATGGCTTGGTAGTGAATTCTTGAAATTGCCACCACTGTACCTAGTGGATATCGTAACGCGCTCTGTCTGAGCGTTTCGTTCGTAAGGGGGATAGACCTGGCGCTCATTTGCGCACGCATGATTTCCTCGCCGTCACGAAACGTAGCTGCCGAAGCTTCGAATTTTTCCGAGGGCATTTGAATCTTAAACTTTAATGTGTCATCGGGTTTGCAAAACGGACTTATGTAGAAGTTTTTTACTTGCTCATGTTCGATCAGGTCGCCGGCTTTATAGCCGGAGGTATCGATGACATAAGCCTTTCGTTCGAAAAAGGTATTGCAAACCTCGCAAATCACGGCCATCGGTTCATCGTTTTTTCTGATACAGAAATAGATTGAAATGGGATTGAAAACATAGCCTAGAATTCGAGGATTGGCCAGTAATAAAATTTGAGTAGGCATCTCTTCGAAATTGTTGTCGCGAAGTAATCTGTGAACACGAGCTTTGAGGGGCTGAGAGCCTTCGTCGAGATGATCGCTATCATTGAAGTTATACAGCGCGTCGCCGTTATGACTAAACTGCTTGAGTTGCCTCTCCAGAATTTCCAGCTCGTCTAGGTCCAACAGAAACATCATGTGTGGATAACGAAACTTGTGAAGCTTCGGTGAGAATCGCGTGTGCAGCACGTCGCATATTACGATTTTTGAGTTTAATTCCAAACAGGCCTCCCGAGAAGATTCTCGCAGAGATTGACCGAAGAAGCGAACGCATCTTCGTGAAAGCCAAACTTGAAATAGCTGCCGCAGAAGAGCAGTCGGCGGTTTGCCGGATCTTTGTTGATGGACTCTGCTTCATTCTGAGCTCGCAACGACTCGACCGAAAAGACCGGATGATGGTATTCGATTTGTCGCAATATCGAATTTGGTTTTACCGCGTTGGCGCTATCGATCGTGATGAAGTAGTTTTGCGTGTTTGAAACTCCTTGCAGGCTATTCATCCAGTAGTGAGTTGTCGCGATTAGCTTTTGGGACTGTTTGTCGTCGTGTATTCGATAGTTCCAGGATGCCCAATTGCCCTTGCAGTCCGGCATCACGCTCGCGTCTGTATGAAGGGTCGCCACGTTTCGTTGGTACGGAAAATTGCTGAGCCACGATTTTTCTTCGATCGATTCTGAGGTTAGCATTTGCATCGCCTCATCCGCATGACAGGCGAGGATACATTTATCGAATGAAAGTTTCTCGCCGCGAGAGGTTTCCAGTTCCACACCTTCTGGGACTTTAGATATTCTGACAATCGGCGTTTCCAGTTTGATACTGTTTTTGAATGGTTCGATTAGTTTCTGAACATATTTGTTAGCGCCACCATTTACGGTGAACCAGGAGAGTTTGTCATAAATGCTAAGCAAGCCATGCGAGTGCATGAATCTTGCCAGGAGAGCAATCGGAAACTGCAGCATTGCCTCTGGAGGAGCTGACCAGAGCGCCGACATCATAGGCACGATGTAGAGATCCAACACAGAGCGTTCGATTTTGTTCGCTGTTGCAAACTCGTCCAGGCTGGACAGATCGTTTCGATTCTCTTCAACCAGCCGTTTCGCCTTTTGATTGAACCGATCTACCGCGAGTAGAAATCTCCAAAACGTTCCGTTTAAAAGATTTGACCGCCGTGCGAATATCCGTTTGAAACCAGTTCCGGACCATTCGATTTTGAGGGGGACGTGTTGGACGCTGAACGACATGTCCGTCGGCTTCACGTCGACATCGAGCCTGTCGATCAGCTTAGTGAAGTTGGGATAGGTCGTGCGATTGTAGACCATGAAGCCAGTATCGATCGCTACTGATTTGCCGCCCTCTTGCACATCGACTGTGTTGATGTGTCCGCCGACCCGATTGTTTTTTTCGAATACTGTTATTTCGAATTCGTTTTGAAGAAAATGCGCGCAGCCCAAACCGGCGATGCCACTACCGACAATGGCAACCCGTTTTTTAAACATCGCCGGCTCCGCTCAGCGCCTTAACCTGCTGATGGTTCGCATCGGCTTTGGCAGGCGCGGCGTTTGGCTTATAATCGGCTTTCGAAATTCCCCAGACCAGACCGACTGCTTGCATGAGTTTTAAAATCTCATAAGTTACATCGATTTCGTACCACATAATTCCCTGCCTTGTTGAGCCAGGGAATTTGTGATGATTATTGTGCCAGCCTTCACCTAACGTGAACAGCGCCAATACGAGGTTGTTCCTGCTGTCGTCGTTGGTCTCGAATCTTCGGCTACCGAACAAATGACCGAATGAATTTATACTGCACGTCGCGTGAAAGAGAATCATCGTACTGATGAAACCCCAGACAACGAATTGCGCTCCGCTCACCTGCGGATCGACCAGTCTCATGGCTTCACCGCCGAAGTAGACAATCAGCGCTAGTCCGACAACTGGAAGCCAGTCGAATCTGTTTATGAAAACAAGCTCAGGATATTTCGCTAAATCAGGAATTCGTGAATAGTCGGTCGGGATGTTCCGGTCGCTCGTGATCCAGCCAATATGCGACCACATGAAACCGCGAACTACAGGTGAGTGGACATCGAGTTCCGTATCTGAGTACTTGTGATGACCTCGATGGTGAGCCGCCCACCAGAGTGGTCCGCGTTGCACAGAGGTCGCGCCGATCACAGCGAAAATAAATTGAGCGGCGCGCGAAGTTTGGAATGTTCGATGAGAAAAATATCTGTGATAGAAGCCGGTTATTGCAAACATACGGATGAAGTACAGGGCAGCGCAGAGATAGAGCGCTGGCCAACTCCAGCCGACAGCGAACAACAGAAGGCATGGAGCGTGCAATACCGCAAACGGAATCCAGCGACTCCAATTGCTCTCAATCGGCGCATCCTTGAGTTCTTCCAGTGGTTTGGAAGCCTGATCACCGTCTAAAAAATTTAGAATCGCAGGAATTTTCATCTGCTTTGACAACTCGCATCCGAAGGTTTCATCGAGGATCGCTAGCAATATCTGGAGCCTCTAGATACAGGCTAGATGGTCGACGTGAATAAACGGTGAACGGAGTGTTACCGTTCTGTTAACCAATGCTCATGCGCCAGTCCAGGACTGTGATTTCGCACAGATGTTCGTTCAAAGTATCTGAGAGAAAGAAAAGCCAGAGTTTCGAAACTCTGGCCTTGATTATCCGATTTGGGAAACCTTTCTATTCGCCGCAAGGAGGTGCTTCGAGCATTCTCTTTTTGATTTCCTCGGGTGAGAGATCTTCCTTGTGAGTCGCGAGGCTCCAGGGCTGACCAAACGGGTCCAAGATGCGTGAATAACGGTCGCCCCAGAACATATCCGTTGGCGGCATCAAACCTTCGGCACCAGCTTCGGTGGCGCGCTTATAGGCGGCATCGACATCTTCAACTTTCAAGTGAATCACGACATGTGAGTTCATCTCGTTCTGTGCTTCCATTGTTCTGCCCTGCGGGTCGAACTCTTCGCAGATGTAAACATTGAAGTCTCCGAACTGAAGGTCTGCATGCATGATTTGACCGTTCATATCGAGACGATACATCTCTTCTGCGCCGAAGGCTTTCTTGTAGAATTCAATTGCCTTTGCTGCATCTTTGCGGATGAAGTGTGGCACTACGTGCTGAATTCCGGTTTTGTTTTTCGTTGCTGTCTCGGACATTGATTCTCCTCTGCGAGTAAACGCGTGTGTGATGTTTTGAGAAAAAATTACTTATCGGATTCGAACAGCGCTGCGAATTTTTCGAGCGAGTCGCCCCATCCGAATGAGTGACCTTGGGCGGAGACTGGTTTTACGAAGTTCTCATGCCTTAGCTTGAGTTCCGTTTCATTACCTTTGGGGATGAACTCAACAGTTACCAAAGTATTCTCGGCTGGGTACTCGATTGAATTATTCGTCCAGGTGTAAACTAGTCTTTGGTTCTCAATGACCTCTTTGTACTCGCCGTGAACAACAGGGACTTCGCCATCCGTGCAATGCATCTCTACGCGAAATGATCCACCTACGCGCAGGTCTTGAGTCACTTTTGCTTCACCAGTTTTTGCGCAACCAAACCATTTAGTGATCTGTTGCGGTTCAGTCCAGGCTTTCCAAACCTTCTCCACTGGTGCTTTTAGCGTCCTTGTGATTTCCAGGGTTGTTTCTTGGAGTTTCATTGTTGTCGTCATTTTGATCATCTCCTTCGGATTGCATAATGTATTGTTCGAAAGAATCGAGCTGTTGGTGCCAGAATCGATTGTAGGCAGCGAGCCAATCACTGGCTTCTGACATGGGGCCTCCGACTAGAGTCAAATAGTGAACACGCCCTTTGCGTTGACGAGTAACAAGATTTGCATTCTCGAGTAACTTGAGATGTTTTGAGATTGCGGGCAGCGACATGTTAAAGGGTTCCGCAAGCTCAAGCACTGAGCATGCGCCTTTCGCCGCGAGATTTCCAATGATTGCTCTGCGAGTTGGATCAGAAAGAGCAAAAAAGGTTCTATCAAGTTGTTCGGAATAGTGTTTGACCATGACTAGGACGCGGGGGTTTCGGTGATTGATTTGATGTTGTTCAATCCAGTCGTGAAGTCCTTTCCGCACATATCATCCATATTGCAAAACGTTTGAATCATTTTGCACATGAAGTTGTTTTTGCCTTCCATCGACCATGTTACCTTGGTGGCATCGCCTTCAGGCACCATCGTAAACTCAGCGATGTTGTTGGCTTCAAATGGTTTGGTGAAGTCGAGATTGATGCGAATTTTATTGGGTTCTTGTGATTCAGCGATTTCCATTCGACCTGAGCCGGCATTATTGTCACCGTCCCATTCGTATACCGCTCCTTTCCCTCGGTCTTCGCCACTGAAAGTGCGCTTCATATCAGGATCTAGATTTTCGTACGGAGACCATTTATTCCACTGATGGAAATCATTGATAAGGGGATAGATTTTGTCGGCAGAAGCGTTGATGGTGGCAGAGCGCTCTACTCTGAATGTATCCGGTTTCGTCGCCGCGACTGCGCAAAGCGCTCCGACTCCAAGAGCGATTACGCCCAATGTGATACCGATGATCTTCTTCTTGGACATTGCGGTCCCTCTTTATACTTTCCGGCTTGTCGTTCAAAACGTTTAACTATATCGTTAAATATAGCACCCACTCTTCGAAAATGATCGGCATGAATGAATTTTAGGGCGGCATTGATTTTCCTCTGTACGTGTTTTGAAACTATTGTTGTGGTTTGCTTGATCACAAGATTGTGTTTTATTACCTATATAATCGTTTTATGACGAAAGTCGCTCTGCTGATAATCCTTCTCTGTGCCTTCTCTGGCGCAGTTTTCGGCTATGCGTCGACGCTGCGTCATGCACCGCATTGATAATTCTGTTGGGAGATAACCTGCATGGAACGACAAATCAGCATCGTGATTTTGGTGGCGATCGCATCGTTTGTAGATATCAGTCGATGTTTAGCCGCTGAAACCAGGAGTGCTTCGGTCGGGCCAAGCTCTTCGTCATCCACGAAGGTCGCGCCAAAGTCTCAGCCGTCAACTGCGGTGGTCAAGAAATCGCTAGGTAAGAAATCGACCGGTGCTATGACGGAAGCGCGAGCGGTATCGATTGTATCTGCCCGGCCTGAAGTGAAGAAATTTTTGGAAGGACTCAAAAGGACCAAGATCAAGGGCGTCACTTCGCAGATTGAATTTGACCGAAAGGAAGGCGATGATTTTGTCATTCACGTCTACGAATTTGTGCCGGATGATGCCGAAACTGGGCACACCGCAACCTTCAACTGGTATCACGTCAATGCTAAGTCAGGGAAGGTTTCGACCGAATTTTAGTTTGAATGGTTTGACCGATTTTGGTTTGTCACACAAACCTGATATCTCGATTTTATAGTTGCTGCATGGGTTCACCGAACTCGCTGAAAGCACTTACTACAACCCTTTGCAAAACTTCCCGGAGTCGACTAAAAGCAGTCGCTGTTTCCGCTCGCTGAAGATTTGCGTTTTTATAGAGAGATAATCAAATGTCTACAGAAAACACCGCTGCTCAACCAATCGAATCGCAAAAGTTATCCGCAGGCGACAGCCAACAACAGGCTGCCAGCGAGCGTCTCTCTGTGGAGAGTAGTGCACTCTCGACGTCGGCACCTGGAAGTGCCAGCAGCATTAGTTCGCAAGAGAAAGAGAGCGTCAAGAGTGATGTCGGTCAGGGTTTTCTGGATTTCTCGAAACACGATCCTCTCAGTGGTGACTCGAGTGTATCGGCTAAGCCTGCCGATGCGACTTCTGCTCCAAGTGGTTCGGAAGGGGCTGCTGGAAAGAATCCTCCGGAAGGTAAGGATGGCGACAGTAAACCAGGCTCGCCGAAGGACGAAGCGAAAAATCCTGCTAAGGGAGAACTTCAGGAGTCGCCTGAAGCAACAACCAATGAAAACCCTCAGGCTCCTGGCCAACCTGCCGGCGGTGAGTCTCAAGGTGAGCGTGCTACGGCACCCCAGGCTCCAGGTGCGGAGCTAATGCAAGAACCACGCCCAAGTAGTACTGGAGACATTCTAGCGTCTGGGCAACTGCCATCTGACGGCGGCCCGCGTCCTGCTGAGAAGCCTGCCGAACCTGGGCAATCTCCGAGCGAAAAGCCTACTCAACCTGGTTCACCGGCACCATCCGAAAAGCCTGCCGAACCGGGACCATCACCAACTGAAAAGCCTACTCAACCGGGTTCACCGGCGCCATCCGAGAAGCCGACGCCTGGACAAAACCCTGGCGAAAAGCCCGGTCAAGGTGAATCAAAGCCCGCCGAAAAGCCAAATTCTCAAGTGGCGCCGGCAGATGGTGCCCCTCGTGATGGTAGCGCAGCTCCCAGTCAAGCCAATGGCGATGGAACCAGTTCATCTCAGAGTTCCACCGATGCGCCTTCAGCACCTCGCGAAAAGCCGACCACCAGTGAATCTTCATCTAATGAGAAGCCCACTCCCGGCAATGACAATTTAAGCAAAGACCAAAACGGTAAAGATGTGGAGAAGACGCAGCCGCGAGATGGACAGGCTCCTGGCAGTAGAGCCGAATCCCCGGCTCCCAACGATCAAGTTGCTCCTGGTGGACAGGCTAACCAGCAAGGTTCAGCCGCCGCTCAAAGAGATGCCAGCCCGTTCCGCAGAAACAGATAAGCCACAGCGGTCATTCCAGTCACCCTAAATCGTTCGATAGGCACCAGTCGTAATATGAGGCGCGGCTGGTCCTGTCGATAGATTTTTATTTTGAATCTTTTCGGAATGTTTATTTGTTATCTTCGACGATGCCGTTGGCAGCGCTGTTTGTTTGAGACTATCTCGCCTGACGCGTTCGCCTGGAAGATTCATTGAAATGATTCCGTCTGTCTGTTTTTGTTTGAACCACCTAATTGCTGATCCATTTAACGCCATCATTTTTAATGCCATCATCTTTGGTGTATTGCTCGAGACTATTTTCTTTTGCTTGAATACAAAGGTAGACAACCTGAGAATCGCTGTTGGCGCGAATCGCCCGCTGGCAATCTGGTTTTACATTGATCATCGAACCTTCTTTCACGTTCACCAAATTGTCGTCCAATTGCATTTGGCCGTTTCCTTCGATGAAAATATATAATTCTTCGTTTTGTTTATGACTGTGGAAAAACGGGCTTTGTCCGCCAGGTTTCAGAGTCGTTACTGAAATTTCCATGCCTGTTAAACCGAGGGTGTCTTTCAGGAATTTCTTCGGCAATGCGTTTTCTCCGTTTCCAATTTCGGCGAAACTGCCGAGGTCGACATTTATAAAATTCTGAGTTTTTGCGTTCATTTCGTGCTCCTTCAGGTGTAGGTATCTGCAGTCTGTTGGTCTTTAAGATTGTCTGTATTTGTTAATTTGTGATTTTAACTTGTAAATTGCAAGTTGCATGTTATCATTATACACATGAGCCCCAAAATGCAAACCGGAGAAAATATGAACGGCGCTAAAGTTGAGGATATTAGCGATGATATTCGCGCGGCGGCTCTAGATTATGTTTCTCCAAACGGACCGAGGCGAGTAGTTCGCCGTCCCAAGACTGAAGTGGCAGCGCAGCAATTTTCTGTTCCGTTCAAAGGCGGAACGCTGTCGATTCGCTCCTGGGGCGACGGCGCGCCTGTGTTGTTGGTTCATGGTTGGGCGGCTAATCAGACCGATATGTTTTCATATGTGCCACCACTAATTGCAGGTGGTTTTAAAGCCGTCGCGATGGATTTGCCTGCTCATGGTGAATCAAGCGGCGAGTATGCCGGTTTGGAGCATCTTGCCGACGGCATTCTGGCTGTCTCTGTGCATCTTGGTGCGCTTGCCGGGGTGATCGCTCATTCCGCTGGTTGTGCCGCTACGCAGCTTGCAATTGCTGCTGACATGATCGTTGAAAGGGCTGTGATGCTTGCCTCTCCGATCAACTACGAGATCAACGCATACAGGCATGCCAAGCGTCTTGGCTACGATGCCGATCAAACGACTCAGTTCATTCAGGCGCTCGGGGATCTCGATGTTCGTGTCGCGATCAAAAGTGTCGACTTCGTGCCCGCTTTTAAAACTCCGGCACTGATTATTCATTCTGAAGACGATGTTGTGATACCAGTCTCAATGGGTGAAGAACTTTCCGGTTTTTGGCGCGGCAGTCGGTTTTTGAAAGTCAATGGCCTAAATCATCGCGGCGTCCTCAAGGACGAGTCCGTGATTTCCACAGCTATAAAATTTTTGGTTGAAAAAAATGAATAATCTAAAAAGACGAGTAGTGATAACAGGTATTGGTGCGATAACACCTTATGGTCAAAACGAAAACTTCTTCGCGCGGCTAATTGCGGGCGATTCTGCAGTCGAGCAGTTGGTGGATTTTCCTGAGAAACAGCGGAGTTATTGTCACATCGCCGGGCAAGTTAGAGATTTCGCCGGCGCGGATTTTGTTCCTTTGAAAACGGCGAACCGCATGGATAGGTTTATTCAGATGGCGGCTGCGGCAAGCCTCAAAGCACGAGAAGATGCAAAACTTCCCGAGAAATTTGACGACCCGGAGCGAGTCGGTGTAATTGTTGGTTCGTCTGCAGGCGGATTCAATACCATCGAATCAAACTTCTATCGTATGTTGGAACGCGGTCCAGACCGATGTTCACCATTTACGGTGCCAATGTTGATCGTTAATATGCCTTCAGGATGGATATCGATCTTGCATGGTGCTGAGGGGTATTCGTCTTGCGTTAGCACCGCCTGTGCTACCGGCGCTCAAGCGATCGGCGACGCTATGCGAACTATACAACTAGGGCTTGCCGACGTGATGTTCGCTGGCGGAACGGAAGCGCCAATTACACCATTGTGCATGGCTGCATTCGCGTCATCTCGTGTTTTATCCGCTCGAAATTCTGATCCGAATCGAGCTTCGCGCCCGTTCGATAGTGAACGAGATGGATTTGTCATGTCCGAAGGTGCTTGCGTTCTTATCCTTGAAGAAATGGAACACGCGGTAAATCGCAATGCGCGAATATATGCCGAGATCAAAGGATTCGGATGTGTCGGGGATGCTTATGATATCGTGGCACCAAGGCAAGACGGTGATGGTGCGCGGCGCGCTATGAGCCAGGCTCTTCAACAGGCTGGTTGGAGCGGCGATCAGCTCGACTATATTAATGCGCACGCGACATCTACCGCCGTTGGAGACCGCGCCGAGTCGAATGCGATTAGAGCTTTGCTTGGTGAGCACCAGGACACGGTTCCCGTCAGCGCTACCAAGTCGATGACCGGTCACATGCTGGGTGCCGCAGGCGCAATCGAAGCTGCGATTTGTGCGCTCTCGATTTATAATAGTGTGATTCCACCTACAATCAATCTGGAGAACGTTGATCCACTTTGCGGGCTAAACCATGTTCGCGCCGCGTTAAAAACAAGAGTTCGACGTGCAATGTCAAACAGTTTCGGCTACGGTGGACATAACACAGCCCTGGCGTTAGAAGAATTTGTAGCCGCATAAGAGTGAGTGAATAAAGAAACATGCATCGAAGATCTGACTGTCCAATTGCTTGTACCCTCGATCTGATCGGTGACAAATGGACTCTTGTTGTTTTGCGAGACATGTTGTTTTTCGAGAAAACTCGCTTCGATGAATTTCTGGATTCGCCTGAAAAAATCTCCACCAACATTCTCACGGATCGGCTGCACAAGCTAGAAAGTGCAGGTCTGGTCGTGAAGGC
Source organism: uncultured Candidatus Obscuribacterales bacterium (assembly GCA_964600935.1). GTDB lineage: Bacteria > Cyanobacteriota > Vampirovibrionia > Obscuribacterales > Obscuribacteraceae > JADYXR01. Next base: position 5,138 of record CAZRMH010000157.1, on the reverse strand, counting down.
ACCATACAGCAATC
>CAZRMH010000157.1:0-5114 GCA_964600935.1 uncultured Candidatus Obscuribacterales bacterium | reverse complement strand
TGAGAATGGCTTACACGGCGACGGAGAAAGGCCAATCGTTGGCTCCGATTCTCAAACAAATTGTTGAATGGGGTTTAGCGAATTTGGACGACACCTCAACTACGCCGCCGGCGGCTTCAAAGAAGAAATAGTCATGACTCTGCGTAATCTCGAAAAGCTCACCGGTTCTTTGACTTTTACCAGGATAGTTTGTCAAACCGGTAAGAGTAACCCACGCCTACAAACGCGGTTGGTGAGGTAGCATTTAAACCGAAGCCGAAGTGAAGATCTGCTTGATGATTTCGTTTAAGTCTATATTCTCCGCCAAAATGAGCGAATTGAATATTTGGCAAGTCGTGTGTGAAGAATCCTGCGTATTCGACAAAAGCCGTCCCCTTTTTTCCGAAGCTTTTATTTAGCATCAGATTGGGTTGATACTGCAGATCACGACCGGAGTTCAAAAGCAATAGCGATTGCATACCCATAATCGACAAACCGTCGGTTAGCTGATATGACCATGGCGCGCGCATAACCGGATGTACGCCAGAGTTTGGTCCTCCCAAGCTCCGTGTGCCAGTTGGAATATCCACGGATGGAATCAGAGACAGTTGGAATTTTTTGATTGGCGGCAGCTGATGCTTGAATCCGACTTCTTGCAGATCTGTGACACCAGATATGGTTCCCTCGCCGGGTTTGTCGATCAGTAGAACCGTGGGCACGAACATTTGAAATTCAGTACGTTCTGTTAATCCGACACGGATTTGAGTTTCGGCGATGTTAAATGAGTGAATTCCTTTTTTGGAGAAGCGTTCGAGTAATCCGTTTTCTAATTGAACACTGGCTCTTGGCACCACTAGTGGTGAAAACATAAAGCTCGGTCGATTGGTATCTATGTAATCTGTTTTTTCCATCGCATACGCGCTGGCGGCTGAGACGAACAACCACAGCGATGCAAAGAAAAAAGGGATTCTAAACATACGGACATTATTGCACGCTCGCCTTGTTATTTAGCAATAATGAGCTGACTGTGGCGTCGGCAGGCAAACGCAGAAGTTTTATTAGCAAATACGCAGCCATGGCAATATTACCCAGGAGCATAATCAGCACGAACCAGAGAATGCGCGACCAGGCTGCGGTCTCTTTGTAGAATACCCAGCAATAGAAGGTGATGAATCCACAGTATGCGTCGAATAGGGTGGCTTGAAACCATGGATCGGCTTGCACTACCTGAGGAATTTGCAGAATATTTTCAGCCAGAGACGCCTTTGTTGTCACGATTAGCATCGTCACAAGGATAATTCCGAAAACAATTTTTAGAGCGTTTATCATGGTCAGGCTCCTGGTTGCACCCTCTGGTCGGTTCGCTGTTCTTGATTTCTTTTATACCTTGTAGCACGCGAACTCGACGATGGGACTTCTCCAATCATCCGCGATTAAAAGTGAATAGCGGGTGAACATCGCCTTGTAGCGATGGTTTTACAGGCATCAAAGGTGCACCGTTAGCAATTGCCGCCGATGTCGATCCCACTAATGCGTTCAGAACTAAATCGCGCAATTATTTGCGTTCGTCTGGTTGCACTCGCATTGGATTGCTGAATTTATCAACCTTTGTTTGCAGTTCTTTTACGATCTCAGCGGAAACGCCTAAGTTTGTCTGGAGGAGCAACGCAGGATTGCTGGCCATCCATTTAGACAGCGACATCTCCTCGTATTTGCCGCTATTAAACACGGCGAGCATTTCGCATTCTTCGTTGCCGATTGATTCAATATAGTGACCACATCCCATTGGAACGTAACCGACATCGCCAGGTTCAAAATCACGAGTAATTTTGCGACCTTGTGAGCCGAAAACTGTCATGCGGGCGCGCCCTTTGATGTAATACTGCCATTCATCGGCGTTTGGATGCCAATGCATTTCACGAATAGCCAGTGGTTTCAGTGTGAGAATGGCACCAGACATGGTGGCTGAAATTGGGAATTCTTTTTGTGATACCAGATTGAATGTGCCACCGGGAGTGACATCTGGTTTCTGAGAGAGCAGGCTGAACTTGTGGGTTAGAGCAGGTGGATTTTCGCTGCCGAAGGCCGGAAAGGCTGGCAGTGGAGGCGGAACTGGTCCTTGCGAGATATACACTTCTTTCTTTGGAAAAGTGTCGAACGCTGAAGCGGGCATGTTGAATTGTTTTGCCAAAACTTCTTTCGGGGTTTGAGCAAGCCAATCGCTAAAGCTGAATGTCGAAAATTCAGAGAAGTATCCGCTGTCGAAAACCAGGAGAAAATGGCATTCTTCATTGCCTAGCCCTTGTATTGAATGTCCATGACCGCGAGGGAAATACCAGACATCTCCTGGTCCGAAGTCTTTCACTTCCCAGCGTCCATCAGGATCTAGAACTGTAACTCGGCAGTGACCTGAGAGCACGTAAGACCACTCGGCGGCATTGGCGTGCCAGTGCAATTCGCGCAGTCCACCTGGTTTCAAGAACATTGAAACTCCGGCTAGACCTTTCGAGATTGGAAAGTTTAAGGCGTTAGCTTCGTTGGAGCGTCCAGCGTCGTATGCCTTCATTGGTTGCTTGCCAAGTTCATATTTGATCTCAGGCATTGAATCTTTGGCGAGGTCAACTGCCTCGGCAATAGATGTTATCGTCTTGCTTTTCGCTCGATCTTTGTCAGCCGCATCGGCTGAGGCGGTCGAAGCAGACAAAATCATTGCTAGGGCAAGCGCTAGTTTCCAACAGCTGTTCACGTAAAATCTCCTGGTTTCTCGACCGCCATTTTATCAAATGCAATAAACTCGAAATTCTGCAAGGCGCGAGGACCAACGAAAATTCAAGGTCTGCGCTCGAACCAAAAACGATTCGATCGAGAGTCGCTCTGTCCAGGTGGGTTTGACGGTCTCGGTACACCGATCGAGAGCATGTATTCCTTTGATGCCAAGGGTGGTGCTGAACGGTGTTTTTCGTGTGAATTTTCGGCGTTTTTGATAAAATCCATCAATGCTTTTTTTAAGATTCCTACGTGACATGTGGCACCCGGTGTTGAGGTCAAATACATGACTGATTCTGATGATCTCGACGTGAGGCCTGGTTTTGGTGAGAAGCCAAAGTACTCCAGAAAGTTTTATCGACATCCAGCGGCCGCATGGGGCGCGGCTTTTAGCGTTGGACGAGTGTTAATCGAGCAGGGCGAGATTGTCGATGGCGTTCGTGCAATCTTTAAGATGAATCACGAGAACGGTGGTTTCGATTGTCCGGGATGCGCATGGCCTGACGATCGCAAAGGTCTGCGTATGGATATATGTGAGAATGGTATTAAACATGTCACATGGGAGATGACCAGGAAGCGCACTGGACGATGCTTTTTTGCCGAGCACACTGTGACGGAACTGGAAAAGTGGAGCGATTTTGAACTGGAAGATCAGGGGCGGCTTACAGACCCGATGGTCTATAACCCGACGACCGATCATTACGAACCGATTGATTGGCAGGATGCGTTCAATCTGATCGGCTCGCAGTTGCGTTCGCTATCGAATCCGAATAGAGCTAGTTTTTACACATCTGGTCGTCTCTCTAATGAAGCGACTTTTCTATACCAATTATTTGCACGCGAGTTCGGAACCAATAATCTTCCCGACTGCTCAAACATGTGTCACGAATCGAGCGGCAGAGCATTGATGGCTTCTCTTGCAACTGGAAAAGGAACTGTTGATCTCGTCGATTTGCAAACCACCGAAGCGATTTTTGTAATGGGAGTCAATGCTGCGACAAATGTTCCACGGATGCTAAGCGCGCTTGCCGACGGCGTCAAAGAGCGAGGAATGAAGATTGTTCACATCAATCCGTTGATCGAAGTGGCTGCCACCACTGCTATCACTCCACACGAAATCGTGGACATGGTCACCTTTCACTCAACCAAAACCAGTACCTTAAATCTGCAACCGCGTATTGGCGGAGACATGGCAATCATGCGCGGTATCGCTAAATATTTATTCGAGAAATTCGAAACCGATCCGAGCAGTCTCGATATGCAGTTCATCGAGAAATACACGCATGGTTTTGATGCGTATAAAAAAGTTTGTGACGCCACCACGTGGGGCGAAATCGAACGCGAATCCGGCCTGAAATCAGACCTCATTCGCTCTGCCGCGGAAATTTATAGACAAGCGAAAACCAGCGTGATTAGCTGGTGTTTGGGAGTCAGTCAGCAGGAATTTGGCGTTGATTTGATAAGGGAAATCGTCAACGTTTTATTGCTTCGCGGTAACATCGGCAAAGAAGGCGCAGGACCATGTCCAATTCGCGGACACAGTAATGTTCAGGGGAACAGAACTTGTGGAATTCAACATGAGCCCTCTGAAGAGTGGCTTGCGAAGATGGATGCGGCATGTGATATTAAATCGCCTCGTCAGTTTGGTCTTGATACTGTTCGAACAATTGAAGGCATGTACAGCGGTGATGTTGAAGTCTTTTTCGCCATGGGCGGAAACTTCGCAGCTGCCACACCTGACAGAGACCGAACGTTCGAAGCGTTGCGGCGATGTGAGATGACGGTACACGTGAGCACAAAGCTGAATCGCAGCCACATCGTGCACGGTAAAAAAGCTTTGATTTTGCCTTGTTTGGGGCGAACTGAATACGACCAGCAAAAAAGTGGTCCGCAAGAGATTACCGTCGAAGATTCGATGAGTATGGTGCATTTGTCGAAAGGGATGAATGAACCGGCGGCGCCGACACTGCGATCTGAGGTTGCGATTCTTGCCGGAATCGCTCGCGCGACCTTGCCCGATTCGCGCACACCATGGGAAGCTTATGTCGAAAATTACGACCGTATTAGGGATAAAATGGCTCAAGCGATTGACGGTTTTGAAAACTTCAACAAGCGAGTGCGAGAGCCTCTAGGGTTTCGACTCAAACAAGCCGCGCGCCAATTGGAGTTTCGCACCGAAACCGGGCGTGCCAATTTCTCCGCTGTGCCACTTCGCGATACGGTTTTGCCTCCCGGCAAGTTGATGATGAGTACGATGAGATCGCACGATCAATTCAACACCACGGTTTATTCGGATAATGACAGATATCGCGGTGTGAAAAACTTGCGGAATTTGTTGCTTATGAATGGAGACGATCTGCAAGAGCGGG
>CAZRMH010000156.1:0-16963 GCA_964600935.1 uncultured Candidatus Obscuribacterales bacterium | reverse complement strand
TCGCGGAGCTCATGTCTACCCATATTCAAGACCCATTTACCTTTGAGGATTTTGGCAGTTTCATGGCAAATGAAATTTCTGCAGCGATTGCACAAAAGAAAATTCCGACCCGGATTGCAAAAAATCCAATTCGTGCGACTGTTCTTGGAGCAGGTAGTTATTCAGTTCAGCTGTCCGGAAACACCGTCAGTGCCATTGTCGAGAACCTGCCTGTTAAGAGCGTTCCTCTCCTGCGACCGTTTCTGAATAATGAAAATTCAAGCGTGGAAGATCTCCTGCTCAGGCTAAAAAAGTTAACTGCTCAAAACAACGAACTACTCGAAAAACCGATCGCAATTGTTCTCAATTTCGAAGAGACACCTCGCTATGCCAGCCTTCGATCATGGGCATCAGTACTGGCGAATGCACTGATTCAATGTAGCTTCCAACGACCATATATTGTCATTGTAAATACAGATTCGGCCATGGCTCTTGGTCAACTCTTGCGTGGGCAACTAAACCACAATGATGTTATCGTGCTCGATGGAATCGATTTGTCGACCGGTGACTACATCGACATTGGGAAGCCGATCAATGGCGGGTCGACAATACCTATCACCGTTAAGAGCCTGGTGTTTTCAAACGACTAATCGTGACAAACTGTTGGGCAAACACGTACTCGAGGAGCGGCACTCAAGAGCTTCTACTTTTCACCGCTTTCGAGTTCTTTGATAAATTCGCCTAGCTTTTCTGCGTCAGCGTTATCAGGAAGAATCACCGCCGCTTTTTCAAGACATTCATAGGCACCAGCGAACTCTTCGCTCAAAGCGCGCACACGTGCTAAATGCAACCATCCATTTAGATATGTGGGATTGAGCGATAATGCTTTTTCCAAAATTTTCTTAGACTTAGCAATGTTTCCTTCGCCTAGATACAAAAATCCGAGATTACCGTATGGCCACTCGAAGTCCGGATATTCCGCAATCAGGGCTTCGAAAACGTCCTTGGCGCCCTGGATATCGCCAGACATCATTAAGTTATAACCAGAAATATTTCTCTGCTCAGCCATCAACGGCACCGGCAATCGAGGTAGTCTCGCTTGTAAAAATCGTTTAGCTTTAGTGCCCCACTCTCCGCCGGAGTCGCCTTCAATCGCGTAGGTGAGCGCATCCCGAGCCTGTTCCGTCCAGCCCAGCTCCTTGTAGTGCACGCCCAATTCATAAAATTCTCGCGGCGACAGATCGGTCGGCACTACCCGCGGTGGCGGTTCCTCAGAGCCTGCGACGGTCACAACTTCGACTAATTCCTCGATAAATTTGGCAACTTTGTCTTCAGGCACACCGAGCGCTCCCAGTTGCGCACGGATGTCGTCGAGGTGTTCTTGCGAGTTCGGGCTACCGCCCTCATCTTCACCATTGGTATGCTGCTGCAACAGCTTCATTACAGCATTTGTAAGATTGGCACCAAACCTTGCGCCTTGCTGGTACTCACGTCGGGCAGAATCGTCCGCGCCCCCCTCGCCGTTGGTGGAGACGCTCGGATCTTCATAACCGAGAGTGAATGCCTCGGTCGCGTGGTCATTTTTGCCCATCAACAAGTACTTAATGCCCAGGCGACGGTATTCCCGGGTCGAAAGTCCTGTGGGCAGTTCGTCGGGCGGTAACGACATGGAACGTTCCTTGGACACCAGAGTTCGATATAGATTTACCCATCAACACACGATATAGACTGCTTTTAGAAAAAAACTTTCTTAAACCCCATTTGGCGCATCCCGATCGCTTAACGCGCTTAACCAAGAAAGCAAAAGCCTGGATTCTGCAGGTCGCAGAGCTCCAGGCTTCGGATTCAATTTATCGAACAAGCAGTTATTGAGCGAGGTCTAGGCGCACTTTTTGCAGCCGCTCTCAGTATCAGAACAAGCACAGCACTCGCAGCAGCACTCGCAAGTAGAGCAGGACCCACAGTCTTTGTCATCGCAACTGGCACATTCCGAGCCCTTACAACAGCCTTCTTTTTCACAACATGGCTTAATCATTGATCTTTCCTCCAATACTCCGTTGTTATTTATTCAACGAAGTTACAGTAAACACGCCCTCTCTGGTGTCCTCGGCATCACGCAATAAGCAGACGGCTTTGTGCAAAAGGTCGATGATGCAGCTGTCCACAACCCGGTAATAGACGTTGTTGCCGACTCGGCGAGTGGCAACAATTCCTCTATCGGAAAGACGCTGAAGCTGATTTGAAACAGCTTGCGGTTTCATTCCGAGCGACTCAGCCAGATCGTTAACGCACATCTCCCGCGCGAGCGCTAGATTATGCAGGAGTTTCAGCCGCGTGTCGTTAGCGAGGATTTTGAACAAATCCTCGAGTTCGGACGCCGCCTTATCTGTTAAAGGTGCTTCTCCTGGGAGAACTACCTCAAGCGGGCAACAGGACTGATGCTCTTCGTTAGGATCCCGGTTGGACAACTGACAAACTCCAGCTTTGGGCTACACTTACATTATTACACAAGACAGTGTAGTTGTGTACATTAATTGTCAGGACCACGACTAGACGAAAGATTCGTACGCTGATCATGCTCCTTGATTGTGTTAACCAGCGCTGTGGTTAAACCATGGCGCTGCAACTCCTCAAAAGAAACCGTTTTTACGAAATCAAAGCGGGCACCACTCCTGACTAGATTGTTGTCCATCTCGCCCAGGAACGCCCGGCCGAAACCGTCAGTTCCGCCGATCTGAAAGAACACAACGGTTACTTCTCGAGGATCTTTCATTATCTTAGTGGCGGTAATCAGTGTCTGCGCCACCAGATACGGTTCTCGTTTAGGCGCCGGAACGCCGTCGGTTATGACCACTATCAATAAAGGTTTTGATCCCGGGCGCCGGTTATCGAAATACGACTGCAAGCGGTCGGTTAGCGGCCTGGACAGCCGAGTACCGGGAGTGAAAAATGGATTGGCGAATAGTTCATTGACGTTCTGCGGAGTGGCATTCTGATGAACCTGGTGCAATCCAGCAAATGTAGTGAGAGTGAACCCGCGCGGCACGAAAGGCGCTAACTTGCTGGACAAGTCATTCATCTGCAGCCCACACCATTCCCAGCGAGAGGTCCCGCCAGGGCAATCGCGTTTGCGCATAGAAAGAGATTCGTCAACAATCAACTCGAGGTCATAATTCGCGAGTACTTTGGCCGATACTTGTCCTTTGAGCGGTGGAGACTTCCTATCGACATCGGATACTCCCAACATTGCCCCCGGTAGAGCCCAGTCTTCAGCGCGGAGGTTTAATTTCGCCCCACTGGCATCGACGCCAGACTTGAAAGGCGGTGCAACCGGAGGCACATCCGCTCTCGCGTTTTGCTTTCTCAACAATCGATTAGGATTCACATTGCTCTGGTCGTCAGCTTCTCCGTGAAACTCACGCTTTTCTATATTCAAGAGAAACGGACTCGAAGGAGATTGATTGGACTGTGCCTGGGCAACTAACGCTGAACCTGCATGAAACGTGAAGTTCTCCGCAGCCTGAGCCACACTAAAATAGCCACTCCAGATTTGGAGCAACGATGCAGCAAGCGCAACTCTCCAGCTTCCAAGATTTTCCAAATCGCGATTCGCTCCTCTTCGCATAAAAACGCCTCTTAATACCTAATACGAAGTTAGACGTAGGAAAGTTCAATTCGGCACATTAAATCTCAAACTGACAAGATCATTTGACAGGCGCGTCCGATCCAACTGGAGCAATGCTCTGACGCTCTCCGAGCAAGGCTCTCTGCCTGTCTTCGATTCTAAAGATCACCGGGTCGCTAAACGCCCCAACAATGGAATTTTTAGCATCCAGCGATGCTACGCGCACAGACCAGAATCCCGGACTATCTGACAAGGGAATATTGAACGTCGAGCTTCGACCTCTCACCATCATTCGCTTGCTAGCTTCTTTCGACGGTTCCTTATCTCGATAAGTCATCGTGTAAGTTTCAAAACATTCGTTTCGCTGCGATAACTCGACGACCATGCCGGTCGCGCCATCAACTTCGGTATCGCAGATGAAGACCGCTCCCTGTGTTCCTGGCACTAAGCCTGCTGCGGTATGCGTAAAGAACCGCAAGTCAGGTCGGATTCTCGGAACAAAATAAGCATCACTGGCAAGTTTCGCACTGAGTTCAGAGACTCTGTTGACGTTATATATGTTGAGATTTAGCTCTTCAATTTTCTTGTCAGCATACCAACCAATTTGTTCTGCCACTGGAAATCGATATGCACGGAGCTTCGCGTCGCCGTTCACATCGCATTGCACCTCGCGTTTATAGACATCGGTCGGCGACCGTTTCCAGTATTCGTCCCATCCCAAAATCGCATAACCTGGTTTGGCAGTTCCTTCTGATTTGAACGATACCTCGATCGCTTCGCAGGAAAGTGGATTAATCGCAGGATCAATCAGCAGTTTAAAGCTAGTGCAACCCGGATAATCCGAGGGTTGCGATTCCACGATGATATTATGGGCGCTGACCGGCATTGTATCTGGTATCAGCTCGATTACGTTCAACATCTTCGATTCCGGATTCCACTTTGCCACCACTGGCGATGCCAACAACGATTGCCTCAGTGAAGTCGCATTAATTAGATTGGCATCCCGAACACCATAATGTTCACGGTCCAGACAAAGCACGCGATTAGAGTTATCCTCCGGAACGAAAGGTGGAAGCTGAGTTACAGCAACCAATGCTTGATTCAGTCCGTAGTTTCCCTCGATACTCAAAGGCGGGTTTAAAACGAGAATCTTAAACGGCTTTGGAGTTTTCTCAATCAGATTAGCTAACTGATCTTGAAACGCTTTAGTGGTCGATGCCGATTGATTCCAAACCTTATTGTTGAAATAATCGGTAAAACAGAAGGTGCCAACAAGTATGGCGGCCACCAGATGTGAAGCTGAAGCCCGCCAACTAGGGACTCTGACAAGCGGGAGCAGAAGCGCGGAAATAGTCAGGCAGAAGGGCACACTGGCAAGATAAAAAGACCGTCCACCAGCCAGGGTATGTGTCATCATAGCGGTACGCCATTCCGGAAGAATGGCAATGAACCAGAAGACAAAACAGACAGCCACAATTTTCAGTCGCGATTTCCACGAATTTAAATCGCAAAGAGCGAGAATAAGTATAAGAACATATAGACCGGCAAAAACACTGTTCACCGGCTGTGCAAGCGGCAGCGCAATGTTGAAGGGAAAAATCAACTTTTGCAGAAATGCGGGCTCAGACCATCGACTCAAATATTCGCTGGTGGCGAGCAACTTCCATTCCGTGCCTTTGTATCCGCCGAAAACAGTGCCCAAAGCATGCCAACGCATCAAAATGTAAATCAGTAGGGCAACTAAAAATTTCCAGCTGGAGCGAAGTCCACTGGCAAGTTTCAAATTCCAATTTCCGGGTTTAAACAAGCACAAAACGGCAGGCATAAACACAATTCCGATTGGCGTTTCCTTACAAAACAGTGCAACCAGATATGACACCATCGCACAAATGCCGAAATTTCGATTTCCAGTATTTTGTTCGTTTAGCCAAAAATATAAAGCAAGCACGCAGAAGAGCCCAGCAGCACAGTCCGGTCGACCGCCAACCCAATTGATCGCTTCGGCGTTTATTGGATAAACGGCAAAAAATGCTGCGGACCAGAAAGCAACTGACGTAGCATCCTCATTAGCTTCAGCATTAGAAGAGGCTTCACTAAGACCAGACTCGGACCTGTGATTCACCACCCACGGTATCAACTCGCGCGTGAAGAAAAACACGCTCCAGGCGCAGAGAATATGAATAACCAGACTGAGCAAATGATAGCCGAATGGATTAACTCCCGAAGTCATCAGATTAAATGCCAGGAGAAAAATTGGCAGCGGTCGAAAATAAAGCTCGAAATCGTGAGAACCAAACCATGAATCGGTAAATTCATGAAGCAGCAATCTCGGCTCAGCAAGCGCTTTACTTGTGTAAAGAATTTGCGGAAAATCTGAATTGAGAAAGTAGTTATTAAGCGTAGGCCAATAAATAGCTAGCGGCATCACCGCAAGAAATATTAAGAGCAGAACAGTGCGAAACTGCATGAATTGAGATTCTCCCGACTCCATTTTCACAACGTCCAGAGCGTACGTGACGTTAGTTATATAAAAATCATCCAAACAGTGGCTCCTGCTGACAAGAGTCTGGTTTCTTGGTTTGCTAAAATGACCGTCCGTGCCTACTCGTTATGCGGCTCTGTGAGCTGCCGAGGTTGACGATTTGAACCCCAGTGCCAAAAGAGTGACAAAAAATTCGAAGTTGGTAGCTACGTTTGTGGCAATTGGTTTGACCTGCCAGCTTTTTGTTTCCGCAGCAACAGGCACAACCTACCCTGTTCTCGAAGATCACAACAAATACACCAGCGACCTTCTTTCCGGCATGAAGTGGCTGAATGGTCAGACATTTCTAGAGAGCGCGCATGACACAGCCAATGCTTTCGACGATTACGTTGTGGAAACCCGATTGACCGGGAAGCTCAGAGACGCGCTCAAAGAGGGCAATGGCAAGTTCTTCTATAAAAGACACAGACGCGTTCGCGTAGAAGTCACGAAAGGCACCGTCAATCAGGGTTCGGTCCTCGTCCAGAGAGAAGACGGCGTAATTCAAGGACGCGGCGGCGGTTTGCTTCGATTCGTAAAATTGACATTGCAACCTGACTCGCGAATGCTCGTCCTACCTAGCGGAGATAGCGTTGTTAAGGCAGATTTGCCCACTCTTCTGGGTGACGTGGTCGATCGACTGAAAAAAGGATCAAAAGCCCGAGTGGCAAGCGACGAAGTAACAGGAAAACTTTGGAAGAGCCCTGTGAAAATCGTTGAAGTGGGCGAAGCTAACTTCGCGACCATTTCCGACCGCATCTATATGAATCCGAAAACTAACGTTCCGGTGGAATGGGACGTTTATAAAAACGGCATCCTCGTTTCAATTACATACTTTGATAATTTCAAAGGAAATATCGGTCTCGATGACAAACTTTTCGACCTGTAAATGCCCGAGCTGAAGAATCTGCCGACGAATGGAGAAGCCAATTGAAAAGACGAAACAAACAAACTAGAACAAGTATGCAGGCACCACTTGCAATACTACTTGTCGCGGTTTCAACGCTCGGCATTCCGACAGCCTCACATGCTGAATCTGCAACTCAAAAGACAGCCAATGTAAGTCTTCCCAAGTCAACGGCAGGAGAGATAACCCTCAGCGACCTTCGAGATGTCGGATTGTGCGTAATGCAGATCAAACAGCAGGCCATCAACATCTACCTTGAAGTAACGCGCAAACCAATATCGCAAAATGCAAATGCTCACATGGCAGATCCTATGTCGATATCAATTACCGGATTAGATCCGAAGGCGGAGTATTTAGCGACCAGGCCGGAATGGCTAACCTTCTATGTTACGACGATGGAACCAATCCTCCATCTGTTTAAAGAAGATGTGAAAGACGCAGAAACAGGGGTTCAAAAAATCACGGTTCCTAAAGGTACCAAAGACCGATTCGAAAAACTCTTCGACCAATATGAGACTGCCGTGGAGCAGCTAAATAAGCACGTCTCCGTCATCTACGATCAAATTGCGGTCCCCAAAAACAACGTCAGAATTGCTGAAGAAGCGGTCAAGATTTTTGAGTTAGCAAATGAGATCGAGAAAGATCGACAGCAAGTATTTCGTTTGGTCCAGAGCGCCGAAGGCGGCGAAGTCGAACAAGTAATTCTGAAGAAAAAGACTGAATAAAACGCTCATGGCGCTATTTCGCTAGCGCTTATTTCTGCCCGCTATTCGGCGTCACTTCGCGCCTTTCTAAAAACCCTTTTCTAACTGATTCCGGCCAACTTGAACTGAGTGAGCGCGCCGAATCTTTCGAATGGGACCAGAGCATTAGTTCGTCCTTTTCCGCTTTGCCTTCTGCTTTTCCAGATTTCAGACTTAAACATAATTCGTCGTCATTCCGCCAGGTCGGCACAAATGCAAACCGCGATGCCCAGCCGAATTCACCACAGTTTACACGCGAAGCATTGCCACTCAAAACGTCATAAACGAATACTCCATCAGTCGTGCTCGGTATCGAAATCAACTTCCCTGAGGGATTTGTTTCAAAAAATTCGATCAAATTAGAGTCAAAATCGACCGCATCGATTGGCATCATAGGCGCCACCAAAACGTTTTCCTTTGGTTTGACAACAAAAAGCGTTTGTTTACTGTTCAGCTGGCTATCGCCGCATGGCAGCTGAATCGGCATAGCTGAAAAAACCACACGTCCATCTGCAAGAGCTCGAACCTTGCAATTTTTTCGGAAAATCATTCGAGCAAGAGTCTTCGGTTTTTCTGCACTCTTAATCGCAGCGGTTTGACAATCAGTATTTTGCAAGCGCAAAGAACCGATAAGCGGTAGGTTTCCAGAGTCAGGTGCGCCAGCCGCTTTTACTGGCAGGTCCGCTTCTACATAATAGAAGCCGCTGCCATCGGCCGTCCAATCGGGATGGATAGCAGCAGCACCAGATACGATGGCGTCTGTTGCCATAGCGCCATCCAGGGATGCTGGAAAACTCAGGTGTGTCAGGTTATAACCGGAATCATCGCTTCTCTCCGGTCTGGTTACAAGCAAGGCGGCTCTGCCATTGGGAGAAAGCCGAACTTCTTTCAAATCCCGCATGGTTTGATAAAACATTTTGTCTTCTGAAAAGGTCTTATTACCCACATCATAAGAATGAACCTTGTGAACGCCGACATCGACAGTGCCTTTCACAGAGGTCCACCAATCCCCGAGATTAGCAGTCATTTCCTTATCTTTGTTCTCTCTGAGATAAAAAACAGCCTCGGTGGTAAACGGTAGGTCTTTAACAGACTCACCGAATTTATCAATGCTGGCCTTATCAGTCTTGCCTTTATAATTTTTCGATTGAAGCAGTATTTTGGCCGCAGTATCCATAACGACGCGCAAATCATCAGGATTTTCGACTTTCCGAACGGCATCCCAGGTGTTCAGTTTTTCATACTCGACTGTAAGAAGGTGACGATTATCAGCGAACCAATTTACTAATTCGACACCGGGTTTCGCATCACCTAACTTGCCTTCGCTATCCGATATTCGCAAACCATCCCCACCAATCACGGCAGCGAGACTGCCATCCGGAGACCAACTTACCCGTCGAGGATCCTCGCAAGCTGTTAAACAAAAAACTGTCAACACAGTCAAAGCCGCGGTTTTTAAAGCACCGCTGGTAGTGATATTTCTCATTCTATTCCTTTCGACTTTTTGGTTAGTTCGTGATTCGCCGTTCGCCCATGTCGTACCTTAATCTCGTGAAGCTGATGATCGCTTGGTCGAGGCTCACTACGCCATAAGAAATCAGCGAAAGCAGATCTCGTGCGTATGATATGAGTCGGCGGTCAGCTTCATGTATTTTGGCTAGCGATTTTTCCAGGTTATTGCTATCCAGAAGCGATCTAATGATCGCGCGTTTTACCTGCGCCTTATCGGCAAATGAGTCCGGGGACATGCCCAGCACTTCTTGAAACAAATCATTGTTGGTCATCAAGGTTCGAATAATCGAACGAATGCCATCCGGTGTCAGAAACCCGCTGGTGACCAGGAATTGGTAGAGAGTGACATCCTTCGCATTAGTAGTCAATGTCGAAAGCACCGGAAGAATATCCATTGTGTCAGTCTGATTATGCAGAGTCTTAATCATGTTGATCGCTTCGTCCTCGGTCATGTAACCATCTCGAACGAAACCAGCCAGTCCCGCGGCTGCAGAAACAATGTCTCGATTGATCCATTCGAATCCGCGAAGCACGTCCTGTAGCAAAATGCCGTTTGCCTCTGCAAAACTTTGAGCAGGTTGCAAGTCTTTATCGGTGACGACACCACAAGACAGCAGTACCCCGCTAAGGTCCATAGGTCGCCGCGATTCATCATCGAAAGTCAGACGGTTGAGCAGCAATTGGCGGCGCGGTGAAAAGTCTTCATTTTTGACCTTCAATTTTTTCAGTTTGGTTATAGCCTGATCAACAGTGCTTTTCCGATCGCGAATCTCGGACTGAAGGCTGAGGGCTTCATTCACCACGACCTCAGGAATTCGAGCATCAATAGTAAGAATGCGCCCAAGCGGCAATCCGCAAAGACTTTGGAGTAACAAGCAGGTTTCGAGATCCTGCTCACTAATTCGATCGGCTTCGATGAGAAGCTCGCCAATCCGGACAACCACTCCATCTTCAATAGAACACCCGAGCGCCACCAGGGCATCGCGAATCGGCCATTTTTCACGCCGAGAAATCATAAAAGCTTCCTTAGCTTCCTCGATGGCGATCGCTTTGCTGCGCACCAGTCCATGAAGATGAATCAGATTCGACAATTCTTCGTTGGTAATCAAACCGCGCAGCACAGTCGCACGCCCGACCGGCAGGTCCAATTCCTTGGCCACGCGCAGAGTTTCATCCAGAATTGAAGGCGAGATTACCTGGAGAAGTCCCAGAAACTCACCAATTCTGATGGTTGTTATATCGAGAGGAGTCTCGATTTTTCTTTTGACCAGATCGCCCATGATTCCCTGTTTAATTGCGATATGCCGGTTACGCAACCGATACGCCATCGTACTAACGCCATTTAAGGTGATGTTAGGAGTGCGCAATTGCGCAAATCTTGACTACATACTACGGCAGAAATACTCTCTCAGATCCTACTCTATTTCATCTGCCCTGATCTAGCAAATAGGTCACCGAGCAGCCCGAGGAAGGTTTGCATAGGTATTTTTGATTGCCTTGCCTGGATTGCCTCCATAAAAACGAACGCCAAAATTATTGATCGCTTAATCACACAAAGTTCTGAATTTCTATGCGCCACTATATACGGTATCACCACCTCAGGAATTTTAATAGTTTCAAACCAACCCATGACACCGCATATAACACCACAAATATAATATAAATCAAATTGTTATAAGCTCGCGCTTCTCAATCTTCTCTAAATACATATATGCAAAACGGCATCACAACGGGAGTTACATATTTCGAAAAGAGGGCTTGCCAGTTTGACGAGCGTGGTATATATTTTCTGGAGAGCTGGCAATTTTTTTGCCCGTGAGTCTACGGAAACTGATCGAGCGGTCGAGTGACCAAAGTTTGATCACCGTAAATCTGGAGAAAACACCGATGAGAAATGACATTCTATTTTTCCGTCATCATTAACTCTGTCCTCTCAGGTTAGCCGTATTTGGTGAGATTCTCGAATTCTCACTTCTTGCAATATTCGTTGTAACGAAAAGTAAGAGCACCTGGAGGCAGAAACGTGGCGACTACGCACGTGGACCCCCAAGGCATTAGTGCTCTTACTTTTTTGCCGTCTTTGGCAGCATTACACGATTTTTTTTGCGAGGAGTATTACTCATGTTCAACAGAGTTGTTGAAGTCACAGGCTTACAAAAACATTTTGGCAAATACGAGGCCGTCAAAAACGTCTCTTTCCATGCCGACCGCGGTGAAATCGTTGGTTTGCTGGGGGTAAACGGCGCTGGTAAAACCACGACCATTCACATGCTCTTGGGTTTGACCAAGCCAACGGCAGGCACAGTAAGCATCTTCGGACGCGACATCGAGACAAGCAGAACCGAAATCCTGTCCCGAGTCAACTTTGCCTCCTCGTACATCGCGCTGCCGTACAACCTCAAGGTCTTCGAAAACCTTCTGATCTTCGCGCACATCTACGGAATCAAAAACCCGAAACGCAAGATTGAAAAGCTTCTCAAGGACTTCGAAATCCACCACCTCCGCAATGCGACATCCGGCAGATTATCTTCCGGTGAGCAGACTCGACTCAATTTGTGCAAAGCACTGTTGAACGATCCGGAACTGCTGGTGCTCGACGAACCTACGGCCAGCCTTGATCCAGACCTGGCGGATAAAGTCAGGAAAATCTTGAAACGAGTCAATCGCGATCAAGGATGCACACTGCTCACCACATCCCACAACATGCTGGACGTGACCGAGCTCTGCGATCGAATCGTGTTTATGAGCGCCGGCGAAGTCGTCGAGGAAGGCACCTCGGATGACATCTTGCGCAAGTACGACAGTGATTCACTTGAAGATGTGTTCATCTCGATTGCACGAAGTCATTCAGTCGACGGCCGAGGCGAAAAAGTCGCTTGTGGAGCCGATCTAAGCAAGAAGGTAAAAGTATCATGAGATGGAATAGAATCTACGCGTTAGTGCTGAAATACGCATTCGTGTGTTCGCGCAACGCGTTTAGAGCAATGGATATTTTCTTCTGGCCGGTAATGGACTTGCTGGTCTGGGGATTCGTGACACTCTATTTGCTCAAAGTCAGTGGAGCCGTACCAACGATGATTACATTTTTGGTCGGTGCAGTGATCCTGTGGAACGTGTTCTACCGGGCGCATCAGGTGGTTTGCTTATCGTTTATGGAAGATCTGTGGTCGAAAAACCTGCTGAATATTTTCACTTCACCAGTGAAAGTCAGTGAGTTCATAACCGCGTCCTACATTCTCGGTTTATTCCAAGCCGTGATCGTGATGGTGATACTGTCGGCGATGGCAGCCTTCATGTACGAATTCAACATCATGAACCTCGGCTACGATCTGCCGATGCTGTTCGTAAACCTGATGCTGATGGGATGGGCAATGGGTATGGTAGCGACAGCGTTGATCATCCGATTCGGACCACAGGCAGAAGTCCTGGCCTGGGCGGTACCATTCCTGGTGCAGCCACTATGCGCGGTGTTCTACCCTGTTAGCGTATTGCCGGCCTGGCTTCAACCAATGGCAAGATGCGTTCCGGCTTCGTATGTATTCGAAGGGATGCGTGCTGCAATAGCAGGATCACATGATGTCGTCGTTAACTACGCGATCATCGCATTTACGCTTAATGTACTGTATTTAGCCGCTGCCGGACTGCTGTTCAAATTTATGTTTGAGCAGGCAAGAGTCAAAGGTCTGCTCGCCAAATACAACGCATAGCGCTATGCCAAGCAGACAACAACTGCATGGAGTGCCGGTTCTCGCCGACACTTCATGCATGTCTGAAGTTCTCGATATCGAAATCATTGAGAGATTTTTGAAATCTGATCCGGTTTCAAAGTCACAAACAAAACAGGTGTTTTGATTTCCGCACTCAGTTCTAATACAGAGTTTCGATCTGTTTGGCATCAGCCTTCGGTCCCCGCGTAACGCGGCAGTGGCAGTCCTACTGTGCCAAAACAACGCAGGTCCTGCTCTGGCACAATTCTATTCATAGATGTATTCTTATACTCATGAAGCTGCAAAAAATAGCGCTATCACTCGTCATCATCTTGTCCGCACAAGTTGGACCGGCCTATTGCGGTGATGATGACTGGGTCGACGACGATCAGGTCAATGGTTTCTACAAAAAAGGAATCATCCGCACGCCTGATGATTACGAAACACAGCCGCAAGATATGGCTCCTGGCGATATGGAACAAGGCGGCTACAATCAAGATCAAGGTGAAACCGGCGTCTCGCCGCGTTCGCTGGGCAACCCCGGACTGCCGCAAAATCTAATGAATCCGGGTCAGCAGATGGGCGGAGGACAGCAGTTCGCGCAGCCGCCAGTGCAAAACAAATCGTTCCTCGGCAAAGCCAAATCGCTTGGCAAGTCAATCGTTTCCTTTCCAGGAAAGGCTTTGATGGCTGACGACGGATTTTTTGACAATCCTGGCTTTTGGCAAGGCGCAGGTGCGGTCGCCGGCATGGGCGCCAACACTTATCTAAATTATCGAGTGAATCGAAACAATCCCTTTTATGGTGGCGGCTATTACGGCAATCCGATGTACGGCGGATACAATCCATACGGATACGGGCTCGGGATGGGCGGAATCGGTATGCCCTACTCGCCTTACTCACCATATAGCTCCATCAATCCCTACGGTTTCGGGGGCGGAATTGGAAATCCTTATTATGGAAGTCAATTCGGGTCGAATCCGCTCCTCCCCTTCGGCATTCCTGGTCGCCAGGGCGGAAATTATTTAAATCCCGCAGGCGGAAACTTGGCGAATCCAACGGTTCCATACGGTGGATTCGGAAATTATGGACTGGGTGGTTTTGGATACGGACTCGGTTACGGAAACGGTTTAGGTTTCGGGAACGGTCTCGGTTACGGCAATGGCTTAGGTTTTGGAAACGGTCTTGGTTTCGGAAATCGCCTTGGATTTGGAAACGGATTCGGAAATTTTGGCGGTTTTGGCAACGGACTCGGCGGTTTTGGCAATCGCGGATTCGGAACTGGCATGTTCGGCGTACCAGGAGTAGGGGCAGTCGGACGCTAGACGCAAAATGAAGTCCGGTAAATGATCTGATACTACCTCTGGTGCGTCAAAAAACAAGTCGAAACAACTACTCGCCCATCAGCTCCACAACCGGTTCCACAGATTGCACTGAGGACGAGTTACCTTCTTCAAGCAATCGAAACCGACATCGTTTATCCAATTTAGCTTCCAACTTCGCATACTCTGCTGCGTCAACGCCTGGCAGTCGACCAAAAAAGGACAGCGAACGAAGGTGACTCATTTTGGGAAAACGCTCAAGAAATTTTGGTGCAAATTTAACGCGGTAGAATCCGAGATATGCGATTGTCGGATGGCCTGTTATGGTCTCCATCACTGCATCTCCGTACTCTGCGTTCGACAGGGTTAACGACCTCAGGTCTCGAAGATCTTTTAACTTGATCATTCCTTTGTCGGTCAACAACGTATTGGATAAATCGAGATCGCGTATCTTCGGCCACTGAGCGACAATCAATTTCATTCCCGAATCCGTGATGTCCAGCGCGGAGACATCCAGTCGTTCAAGTGATTTTAAACCTGCCAATCCAGCGATGCCATCGTCTGTTATTTTAGTACCGCTCAGTATGAGCTGTTTTAAATCCGTAAATTTCGCGATGAGCGGAATGGACGAATCATCTATCGATTGCATGTCCTCCAGACTCAAGTATTTAAGCGGCAATTCAGTTAGTTGAGCCAAACCCTTGTTGGTTATTTGACTGCCTTTTAAACTAAGTGCAGACGTTTTCGAGTGAGCCACAAAAGTCAAATCATCATCGGTGGCAGTCTCCTCAGCGGCGATGGCATCGGTATCATCAGTGGTTATAGTGGTTATTTTATCCATATGCCACATTCGTCCCATAGTAGCGACTGGTGGGGCTTTACGAACGGCAGCTCCCCTTGGCGTAACAATTTTAGTGGTTTGAAGAAGAGTAGCAGAAGCGAAAAGCATCGAAAGCAAAAACAACGCGCTAGCTGACATTAGTACAATCGATTTTTGCTTATTTCTTTTCCGCTTCGGAGCCATTTCCAATTTAATTGTCGGATTGCTCAGAGTCATGTTGATCGAAAGGTTGTTTAATGCATCTCCCAAAACCAACATAGAATCAGGTCTTTGCCCAGGATCCTTGGCCAGACAACTAGCGATTAGATCTTCCAACTCTCGGGGAAAAAATATACTTGAATTTTTTTCAGACAAAGTTGGAACTGGGGCAGTCGCGTGTTGATTAATAATTTCCAGCGCACTTTCACCAGAGTAAGGCGGCTCACCTGTGAGTGCTTCGAACAATGCGCATCCGACACTATAAATTTCAGAACGTGCGCTAAACGGCTTACCAGCAGCCTGATCCGGAGACATATATTGCGGCGTACCAACCAGTGTTAATCCCTGGGTTCGCATGCCAGCATCTTGTTCCTGGCGAACTTTGGCAACTCCAAAATCAATGATTCGAACTGCCGGATTTTCTGAGTCAAGATCGGAAACAAGAATGTTTGAACACTTTATATCACGATGAAAAACGCCCAGTCGATGCGCTTCGGCCAGTCCGTCGCAGACTCTCGAAAAAACGGATATGGCTGTCATTATGTTGAGACACTTTTCGTTCTGAATTGCCTGCGCAAGACTAATGCCCTCGAACAATTCCATCACCATATATGGTGTCCCACCCTCTACACCGAAATCAAGAACGGCGATGATGTTTGGATGAACAAGTTTAGAAGTTGCCTTTGCTTCTTTTTGAAAAGCAACAAGATGACTGCTTGTCGCATCACTAATAACCTTAATGGCGACCTTCTTGCGCAACAAGCGATCGCGACAGCAGTAGACAGAACCGTTTGCGCCACTGCCAATTAAAGATAGTGGTTTATACCTTCTAAGCGGAAACTGGTCCTTGTCGACCGGAATCTCTCGCTCCATTTCGCGAGTCAAGGTTCGGCGAATCCATTCCTTCGGCAAAGAGCTGCAACTGCAAGGTATGTCAACAGCCAGGTCGACTATTGAGGTGTAACCACCACAGCGGAGACATTTATTCTTTGCGTTTTCGCCACTCAAGTTTCTACCTGGTCGAACATTGACCGCTGTATTTTATCGCGGTCGGGGTGGAAGGTGACCACGACCACAAATTTGCATTGCCTGTATTCGCCGCTCCACATCTCCAGCCTGGCGCCGATCGCCAGTCTTGCGTAGGTAGTCGACGTAGAGCCTCAGTACATCAGAGTCTTCCAACTTTGAACCGTTTTTATGCTGTTCATTCGCAGTCGCAATATGGGTTTTAGCCTCATCTAACAGCTTTCGGGTAGCGATGTCTTCGCGCGCAGGCGAGTCCAGCTCTGCGATCAGGTGGATCAGAAAAAAGGCGACTATGAATAAACCGCCAGCGACCAAACCCAGAATCAGCAAGCTGAAAAGCGCTGCGCCAGCTTGTTTGACGGCATCGTCGCGATTTTTCGCTTCCATCTTGCCAAGCCATTGTTCCGTTTGTCCAACAACTTTGGGCCGCTGCGGACCATATTTTAGAAGCAGTCCGACGATTGCTGCTCCGAACAACGCCAATACGACCAGAATCAAGACATCGTTTCCCGACAACCGAGACGACCGAGCTCGTAAATCGGCATCCCAAGCGCGTGCAGCCAGAACGGTAGCCACGGTCAG
>CAZRMH010000155.1:0-17101 GCA_964600935.1 uncultured Candidatus Obscuribacterales bacterium | reverse complement strand
GATCATCCATATACAGAACGGAATCCGCCAGTGAATGCAAATCAAAAAACCAATATAGACACATCAAAGGATTGATGAAAAGTTCGCTATCAGCAGTTCTCATTGTTGCATGGTAGTCACCAAATTCACCATCTAGCGCAGAGATAATTGAACTGACAACAATGCTTGGACTTTCCTGCATTCGATTAAAAACAAATCGATATGCATACAGAAACTGTTTGACTTCGGGCATTGTTTTCAATAGAGAAATCGCTCCAAGGAATCCACTCTTCTTGGTCTGTTCCGCTATGTTGCTCAGCACGTGTGCGTGACAAACTCCATGATGGCTATCTATACCAAAACCGAGGCAGGCAAGAATCTTCGTCGGTACGTCGAGCTGATCTACTGCCGCCAAACTGGTCATGTCTTCGACCGGCGTCCCGAGGTCATCTTCATCTCCACGCAAAAGACTGTCAGTGCC
The DNA here is from genome assembly GCA_964600935.1 of uncultured Candidatus Obscuribacterales bacterium. Taxonomy (GTDB): domain Bacteria; phylum Cyanobacteriota; class Vampirovibrionia; order Obscuribacterales; family Obscuribacteraceae; genus JADYXR01. Next base: position 16,641 of record CAZRMH010000155.1, on the reverse strand, counting down.
ACCATCAACCAAGACAATTGTATCCAGGTTCAGCTGTTGTACCAGCAGTTCGTAGTTGCGCTTCAATTGCTGAGTTCCGCAGGGTTGGAAAGCGTAGATGTTTACGTTTTCGTGGTTTGAACGGAACCACTCAGACAAGTATCGTTCCGGAAAGTAGTATTCTCCTTTTGAATCCGCATCAACAGCAACCAGATGCTCTGACATTCTCTTCGGTGCGCCTGGTCCTGAGACAATCTGAGAGAATGTCCAGTTGGCCAGATAAACTGACTTCCCTTGTTGCTTGAGCGCAAAGTATAATGGCAGCCCTGAAAACACATCAAAGCCGCCGCCGGCCCCAGCAATGAGAATATTTCGAGACCCGCTCAGTTTGTCGAAAATAGGCAGACTGAACATGATTTTCTCTCCTGGTATTTCGATGCGAATTTATCCAGTTTACTTGGATGGTTGAATTTTTGCAGAGCCTCGAAAAGTACTAACCGATTACGAGCGTTCTCGGATGTCCCCTAAATTTTGGTAACTTTCATTGGCAGTCGCGCTCGTTATTCACGGACTCTATTTTAGTCCCACGGCGCTCTTCAGCTCCGCAAGCCGATCTAGGCATCTCGGTACCGAGGCATCTTTTAGCTTTAAACTAAGTTTTGCTGTTTCAAGCAAAACCATGTCGAAGCTGTCTCGGAGAAAATCGTGCCTGGCATCGCGGTGGATAACGTAGCCCCAATTGGCTATTCTTGAAGCATCACTGTGAAACCCAGCATCTACCAACTTTTCAATTTCAAGTACACGCTGTTTGTCGGACAGTGCTTTGATTCGATCCGGACAACCGGCTTGCTCAGCACTTACACTTTTGAGCGGCCAATCGGTTCTCTCATGTGCAAATTCGGTTCGCATCTCTTTGATGAGTTCAAGCGCTTTTTTGCCCATTCCAACATTACCTTCATGAACAGCAGACCAGAGACTCACGCCGATATACAACATCGCTTTGGACGCCCTGCCGTGAACAGAATCGTAAGCGCTCTCTCGTTTTCCATACCATTCGAGGTTGGCATTTACAAAGTCGTAAGCTTCTCCCTTTTTGCCGCTTTTAACTAATTGCTCCAGATGATCCAAACGCGTGTTGAGAGGTTGTTCAATAAGGTTGTTAAACTCCTCCGGAGCTTTTCTATCGTATCTAATGAAACCGCTTCTGTCTCGATATGCTTCCATCGCGAAGGCGGTTTCTGGCTTGACTGAAGTTTCAGAAGGCTTGGCAGTCACTTCGCCTGCCGTCGCATTTGCGAATGCAAACCTTGAACTCGGTCGGAGAGACATACTGGCGAGAGTGCCACCACCTTTGAAGCCGTAACTACCGGTGGTGCCCAGCAGTGCCAAGTCAAAGGTTTCCTTGCCGAGGACTCGTTCTATTGCCGGGAGAGATTTCGCGCACGTCGCGAAGTCCTTGGATTTCCAAATATTGTCGAGCGAACCAGTCAATTGCCGGTCACTGGAGAGTCTCGTGCCGAGGTCGAAAACATATTTACACGTCAGGGCCGTGGCACCGGCCGCGACACCAATAGCAATAATTGGACTCTCTGCTGCCGCCGCCGCACCAAGTGCTCCGCCAATGACGAGACCGCTGACGGCCGTCTCAATTGTTTCCTTCGGATGATTGATGATGCGGTCAGGAATCGCCTTTATTCCGCCAACTATCACGCCATCAGCCACTGCTGCGCACTGGCGGGCGCGAGCCTCAGGATTCGACCAGGTTTCTTGGACGAACTTGGCGCTAGCACGGAGTGAGTTATCAAAACCTTCGAATAGCGGATTGGTTTGTGCGGTTTTCTCAAAATTTGTCATGAGCGACACCCCTGTGGTATATGCGACCATTGTCGGAGCAATAGGAACTGTTGTAACTGTTGAATTGACCAGTCGGGTGGCAATTCACGCCGCAGCCTGACCAACCCAGACGGCGTCGACAACAACTACTATCACCAGCTCAATCACAATGGTGCGCCACTTCAGAAGTAGCTTATGTGTTAAATCCACCATCGATACTCCTCACTGCTTACAACCGATCGTGTAAAATCAAAGCTCTTCAAAAGCAGTTTCCGAAGTTACATCAAGGCGGGCAAATGTCCAAATACGGTACTACAATTGGTGGCATACAATTACCAGGTTTTATCTTCAACGCTGCCGGTCCCAAAGATGCAACCTACGAAGAATTAGTGATCATCGCGAAGTCCGAGTCGGCAGCGGTGACCATGAAATCCTGTACATTGGAATCGCGTGAGGGAAATCCTGAACCAAGGTATGCTTTTACATCAGAACCATTTGGATCGATCAGCGCATCCGGACTGCCAAATCTCGGATACAAGGAGTATGTGCAACTTGCTGCCCGCATGAAAGCCGAGTTTCCCGAAAAACCGGTTGTCGCCAGTGTTGCTGGATTGACGATCCCCGAATTTGCAACTCTAGTCGAAGCTTTTCAAAACAGTGAAGCTGACCTGATCGAGATGAACCTTCACTCTTGTCCTAAACCGACCGACAAACCTCAGCTCGCTTACGATGTCGGTGCTGTCGAAGAAGTGTTGCGGTTAGTGATGTCACTTGGCAGAAAGCCCGTCGGAGTGAAACTTCCGATGTATTCGGATGCTAGTCACATCCAACTGCTCGCCTCACTTTTAAAAAAGTATAGTGTGGCATTTGTCGCCACTGTAAGTTCTGTTAGTCCGGCATTAATAGTCGATGCAGAAACCGAAACCGCGGTGATTAAACCCAAGGCCGGACTTGGTGGCATGGGTGGTGCTTACGTAAAACCGTTCGCACTTGCAAACGTGCGTCTATTCGCAGAGGCGCTTCAAGACTCAACGGTGTCTGTGATCGGCGTGGGCGGAATTCTGAGCGGTAAGGATGCCTTTGAATTTTTGCTTGCCGGAGCAACAGGCGTTCAAGTTGGCACGACGTTTTACGAGGAAGGTCCCGATTGTTTTGGTCGCCTTAATGCTGAGTTCGATTCAATCATGAAACGAAAGGGCTATTCCAAGATAGAAGATGCAAAATGTAAACTCAAGCTTCTATAAGGTCAGTCGACGGAATAACTCGTTCGGATGGCGTAACTAGGTTTTGCTTGTCCTCATTGATGTTTAAGCGCTGTTGTCGAACAAACTCCGATACATCGCAGTTCTCCAAAATCCACTAGCGAGCAAGACTCTTAATGAATCTGAAACTGAGTATTCACAGATAAGGCTTAGAACAAATCCAGAGCACAAAGATGATGGTACATACTGTCCTCAGTTTTAGGACTCAGACTGCTATACCGCGCCTTCATCTGCCCCCAAGCGCCCTGCAACTGCGTTGAGGCTTGTCGACCTTCTGGAATCTGGAGAATAGTATTGAAATCGGTTCCTGCTTCGGCCGCCGTGCTTGCCTTTTCAAAGAACTTCATTTGCAACATGATGCTTTGCATAATTTCGTTGCGAAAGGATTCCAGACCACTTGGAGTCGGTTCGGCTCGAATGAGCTTGAGCGCGGCTAGAGTCGAGGCGTAATACGTTGAATAAGCGCTTCTTGCAGAGCCTTTTGTGAGTTTCGAAAGCATGATTGTTTTGGCTTGGACACACTTCAAAATCATGGCGTAGACGTGGTTGATGTAGACCCGGTCTTTGACGGGAATTCCGTCCATGGTAGGCGGCAATGCCGTGAGCGCGCAAGGATAACTTAGTCCACTGGGCAACGCGATTGACGATGGATACCAGTTGGCAGAAGCCGTTGAAGCAGAAGAAGCAGGTTGTTTTGTCTCTGCAGGCTTCGCTTCAGAAGCTGCTGCCGTCAACCCAAGCAGTGCTGAAAAAAGAATTGCTACTTTCGCGGTTCGCGCCCGTCGTTCAGGGTTGTACAGAAATCTAAAACTCTTTGATCGCATAGTTTGTTTTGCTCCCCGGAACTCAGGCATTTTTTCGGACGAATGATAATTCTACCGCACTAAGATAATTTGTTGAGAGCGACGGATCCGCTTGCCGGCCTATAAGGCGAGGCTGATCAATGGTTCGATACGCTCTCCTCTGGTTGCACCGCAGTCCATCCACTTCAATTACCGCGCGGCATTGAGACGTCAGTCAATCAATCGCGTCCTACACCGTCGCCTTCGTGGTCAGCATTTACAGTGTTTTGCTGACGAAACGCCAAGGGTCATGATCTATAATCGAGATCTGGGTTATGGTTATGGTTTTGGCTTGTGGTGTCAATATGAATAAAGAGTCCAAACTGCGCCTGGCAAGTGAGATGTTGACTCAACATATGAGAGACTCTCTGCCGGGAGATGAGACACAAATTGAAGATATTGACCTGTCACAGGTCGATGCCTCCGTTTGCAACCTGGTTGCAAACTTGATTAGGTTTGATGGCAACCTTCAAACTATGAATGATTATTATGAGAGAGCTGGATCATCAGCAGATTTCAATACAATGATCCTGGACGTGCAGGGCGCTCTGGACAAAGTTCTGCCGCGGTTGGAGCAACTCGATCAACGAGCCTACTTTGCACGATTAAGCAGGATGTCCGTTATCGCAGCAGAAGTTGGTATCTCGCAAGCTGGAGAGGGACTGATCATCGCAGCAAGCGAAGGGTCTGGAGAGCAGAACTTGCGGGTTACAGCGGATCTCGACGAAGGTCTGCGGGCATTCAGAGAACAAATGGCAAAACAAAGGTCGACGCAGAAATAGCCAGCTTCTTCGCTATGCTCGATTCGGTAAATCCTTCGCGGCGGTCATACTCGTCGCATGTGCGAACTTGCCAATCCGTGGGTTGTGTTGAATCCGAAACCAATTCCGCTACCAACAGTCCTCAAGAAAAACAGTCAACTCTCGCTACCGCCTCGTGCCGACGACATCAGAGCCGACAGCAACTGGAACGTTCTTATCTCGACGGGGTGCAGCCCCAGCAGCGCAGAGACAGGTCCAGGTCTGGATTGATATCCGAAGTGAACTACCGGTCGGTCGCACAACTCCACTGTCAGCGACATCTGCTGAGAGGTGCACTGCCGGTGGAGGCGCTGGAGGAGGCGCCTCCATCTCAGCAGCAGCGGAAAAAACCTCAAGACAGTTCTGCCGCCATGACGCAGTTGACAGCTGAGAAGTGCCTTCTTCCCGCTGGCGGTCAGCGTGAGGGTGTCGACTCCGCAGACCGCCAGCATTTGACATTCGATCTCCACGGATCTCACTTTTCAGCACCAGCGGAGTGCACGTCGTTCTCACAGGTTCTAATTATCAGGACTCCATTCAGTTTCCATAGTGTATGAACCGCATCAGGACCGACTTTGTCAGGAACCTGCAGCTCGATATGGCGAAAGTCATAAGCTATTTCCGCTCCGCGGCCGGTCAACCGTTCGTACAGCGCTATGGCAAGATCAGGCCAGCTCTTTGTCTCAGTCGTCGTGTTAGTCATCAGTCGCTCTCCTCTAGACATCAGTATTGTTTTCGTCGAACAAAATTTCGTTGAATAAAATCGGTTCGTGACCGAGCTCAGAAAATTAATCGTTTAGATTCACACCTGAGTTCTTGATCGCTAATTCCATGTTGCTACTTGCCAGTGAACGCAGTGTGAACAACCAGGTCGCGGCGCAAAAAATTTGGCGAGCGGATTTTGATCGCCAGCCGACTAAAGCGCTCATGCAAGCACAAAGCGATCCTGTGATTCGAAGGTCCGGTCTGGTCAATAGTTCTTATCCAGAGATCCAGATGTGACTGAGGGATCTCGACAAACCTACCGCATTATGTGGATCTCTCAAGCATCGAAGACTTGCGAATTTCATGTGAATCACAAGCGCGTGGAACGCCTTGTTTGCTGTCGACAATCAGTTCGGTTCCGTCACCAAAAATCCGAGGGCACCGTAGGCGGTGCTGCCAAGATCGGTGAAATCCTTACGGAGTAGCCACTCGGAACCAGATTCGCTCAAAGGACTATAATCCATAATCGTTAACAGAAAATGTTCCAAGTCGCCTCGCATCGACAACTTTGTGCTACGGTAACGAAAAAGGACGTCCTCAATGAAGCTTTCAAAAAACTGGCTCGCGCTATCAGCAATTGTTTGCCTGTTACTAATCTCCGGGCTGCCGAGTGCAGCCAGCCCAAAATCGAAAAAACTAAACGCAGAAAAGAATATTGACCTCGTAAAATATTCGGGGAAATGGTACGAAATCGCCCGACTACCTAATTGGTTTGAGCGAAATTGCGCAAGCGACGTCACCGCAGAATATGAGCTGCTTGAAGGCAATCAGATTAGAGTCAAAAACAGTTGCAGAAAAACTAATGGAAAGGTTGAAGTGGCGAGCGGTGCTGCAACCACTGCGACCGACCCTGAAGTGACTTTGAAAGTTACCTTTGCACCAAAGGCGGTGCGCTTTCTGCCATTCGTCTGGGCGAACTACACCGTAGTATCACTGGATGAAAACTACAAACACGTCCTGATCGGCGAGCCATCACGGAAGTATTTATGGATACTGTCGAGAGAGACTCCTATGCCGAAAGAAACTTATAATAAGCTTTTAGATGTCGCGAAGAATGAGGGTTTCAATATTTCAAAACTGATTACTCTGGACGGAGCTATTCAGGATTGATTCGCTGAGAGCCAATGATCTCCTCGGCAGCGGCGAGCCCGCTCAGATAAGCGCATTCTATTCTTGGACCCAAGCACCAATCACCGCAATAAATCACAGCAGCATTCTTGTCTACTATGCAGCCCGTTTCGCGGGTTGCAATTGGTAATGCGAACCTCCATTTTTGTAATTTAGTGAATTGTGCTTGAGGAAGAGTGATATTGAATATAGTGGCGAATTTTTCAATTAAACACTTCTCGATTGCCTCGGGACTCAGATCGTAGTTTTTCAAGGACCATTGTGGTGAGCAGTGAATCACCCAGCGCTCACCCTCCTCGCGTGCTGGTTTACTTGAATCACGAGCTACCCACGAAATCAATTCATCATCAAGTGCGATACCATCAAATTGAACATCGACCCGCTCTTGAAAGGCGATTTGCAATGCTAAACATGGCAGCATTTCATGCTGCTCAAGCTGTGAATGTGGTCTGAGACGGGCTGCCTGAGCAGGGGGCAAATTCAAAACGAGGGCGTCATAGTCAGCGAATTCAAATTCCCGATCGGCGTTTTCATTTTTGAAAAGTCCTCTAACCGTCCAATTTGAATTCGACCTGGAGACCTCCGTCACCGTATGGAGCAAGCGGCAGTTCAACTCACCGGCTAATTGCTCAGCGAGGGTTCGCATAAGCGGCACTCCGACATAACGAGGTGCTGAAGGCTCAGCGCAGCGCAAGCGTCCCTCAACGACCTTTCCAAAGTTGCCAGACCAGCGGGCTATTGTTCCGTTTCTCAAAAGAGGTGCTAGAAATTTCCTGAATTTCGGATCTCTGGCGGTGAAATATTGTGCGCCATAGTCAAAGGTAAAGGCGTCACGATCTCGAGAGGCTAACCGGCCTCCCGCAAAACGTCCTTTGTCGAAAAGGTCGACTGCAAATCCGTTCTTCGACAGCACAGTGCCGCAAACTAGACCAGATACACCGGCACCAACAATGGCTATAGCAGGCTTTTTCATAATTCAACGTTTTAACCGAGAACTCGGACTGACTAGACATCTATAACATTCCTCCGTTACGGTGAACGAGGCGTGAACAGCATAGCGAGTGTTATGTTTGTTTGTAATTGATCTGTCGAATACAAGCTTGAGAGATTGGAAAGGTCTGCCGATGGATTGACGGTGGAGGCTGCCACCACTTGTGGTGATAGACAGCCGCCGTCCGGATTAAGCACTGATTGAGTTGCCAGCTTAAATCGCTTGGCGACGTTTCTAGCTGCCTCTGAAAACGTCACCTGTCGTATAACACTATTGTCGTTCACAGGATTTGGGTACATCTGAAATGAAGTTTCGAACAATAGGTGAGTCGATCAAGCTATGATTGAGCCCGATCAGAAGCGGAAAGAGGTGCTCGTAGAGCGTTGCCCGCATTGCGGCGAGACTCTGCGCAAAGGTTCGTTGACCTCATGGATATTTCGTGGCCCCAACACTTGCGATTGCCAAACCAATTTGTCGCAAGGCACCTCTCATGGCAAACAGTCCGTTAGCAAGGTCTCCAGTGGAAGATCGTCCAGTGGTCGATCTTCCAGCTCATCAGGCGTTCACGAAGTCGCACCAATAGAGTTGCAGAACGACAAATTCTTAGCCAGTCGATTTCGCATAGGAGAACTCATCGGAGCCGGCGGTATGGGCTCCGTATACAAGGCTGAGGATGCATCTCTGACCAATAAGTTTGCAGTCAAAATCCTCAGACCAGAGCTAGCCAAAGATCCAATCGCGTGTTCCAGGTTCGAACATGAGGCAAAATCCATAAGCAGCCTCACCCACCCGAATATAGTCGCTGTTTATGAGCACGGCATCTCCCAAAGTGGTGCTCCTTACATAGTCATGGATTACGTTGAAGGGGTGAGCCTCGAGAAAGTAATGGAGGACAATGTCTATCTGGAGCCCAATCGAGTCATAGACTTGTTCATCCAGGTTGCTGATGCGGTCGAGCATGCTCATAAGAAGCGAGTGATTCACCGAGACATCAAGCCCAATAACATAATGGTCAAAAGTGTCGACGGCACGGATTACGCAAAAATAGTAGATTTCGGTATTGCTAAAGTTATGCCGGAAGCTAACAAAACCACTCAAGGTCTAACGCAAACCGGAGAGCTCTTTGGGAGTCCATCCTACATGAGCCCGGAACAGTGCACTGGAAAGAGACTGGATGGACGCTCCGACATTTATTCAATCGGTTGTGTCATGTACGAGGCTTTGAGTGGTAAGCCTCCATTTCAAGGTGAAAACGCGATTCAAACAATCCTCAAGCACATAAACGACCCTCCAGAATCGCTTAGCAAGCGTTCCAGTAATCTGAACATCCCTGATGAACTGACCTACGTAGTTATGCGATGTCTAGAGAAACAACCGGAGAACAGATATCAGAGTGCTAACGATCTGAAGGCTGACCTTGAGTCAATTCGAGACGGCAATCCGATCAAGAAAATTCATTCCCGAAGACCTGTACAATCACGCCCGCAAATCATTACTAGCCTCTCTTCCCAGTCTGGTATCTACATGCTGATCGCCACCATCGCTTTGATTGGATGCCTTTTTGCAGTTTCAGTTGAACTCAGTCGCGCGACGAACAAAGGCTCAGCGCTGTCGATCGCGGAAACATGGGCAAAATCAGATATTCTCGGGCAGGAGAGTTTCGACAGAGGAGACTACAAAAAAGCACAAGAGGAATTCGACAACGCTCTCGAGTTTGCCCAATCAAAAAACGACTCGGCTCTGTTGAAAGCGAGCCTTAACGAGCTGCTTGATCTGGCAAGATTAAAGGGTGAGAAGCAAGATGTCAGCTTGTTGGAGAGGCGGATTTCCGATGTACAAAATGAAGATTCAAAACACTCTGGAACATTGGAAAAACAACTCGATGATGCTCTTGCCGGTCGCTATGACAATAGGGAAAAGGTCTTTTTCGAGGACCTGGCCAACAGTGCCAATGACCAGATTGCCAGCCTCTCTGAATTAGATCAGAGTGACACTGCAAAACGAGTACTGGATAAAACCACAAAATTGGTACAGGCTAAACTGGGTTTAGAGAGCGAGGCAATGACTAGATGCCTGCACAACCTAGCTTACCTAAAACATAATGTCGGCGACACAGTTCTAGCTCAGAAGTATTACGAAGAAGCTCTGGCGTTGGAACGGAAGGTGATTCCGAGAGAACATGTTCGCACTGCTAATACGTTGCTCATGATGGCTCGATTGTCTCTCCAACAAAGCAACTTTTCTAGTGATCAGGTGTCAAAACTTCTCAAAGAATCTCTGTCTATCTACAGACACCTGAGTGGACCGGCCAGCAAAGATGTGGCTCGAGTTCGATACCACCTGGCTCTTTTATATTTTCAGACCGGTCGACTTGATGAAGCTCACGCTGAGGTTGAAGCTGCACTTAATTTGTTCAGAAGCCTAAAAGAACCAGAGTCGACCAATATCGGTCGTTGTTATGCGTTGTTGGCTGCGATTACCCAAAATTCTGACGACTATCTGCAAGCAATTAACTTACTGGAACGAGAAACCAACAAAGACTACCGGTTGATGGTAATCACCTTCATTCAATATTCCAGAGCAATATCTGGTGATAAACCAGAATTGGCCAAGTCTTTACTGTCCCGAGCACTAGCCATGTCGTCTCGACTTAGGTCTCCGGATCGCGAGCGTACCCAGTGGCAAATTCAATATCAGCTTGCGCAAGTAAACTGGTTGCTGGGCAATCGAGAGCAGTCTGAATCGGCTTACAAGACGTCTCTTACTCTAGCCAAGGGAGGATTTGGCGAAAACAGCGAGCCAGTTTTTGACACACTTACAGGACTGGCCACCATGCATGATGATCGAGGCGATGTTCGTCAGGCAAAAGAATTTTACGAACGAGCTGTGAGCCTAGCCAATCAACCTGGGATTGAGATTGCCAAAGCGAAGCGAGAGCAGCTCAAGTTTCGTTTCAACCATTTCTTAGAAAAGCAAACCCAGTTGTAGGAATTGCAAAAGTTAGATCAAAGCGCACGGCAAACGATTATTCGAAAAAGTCAACGAAATTGGTACAGGACTAGACTCGGTTTAGAAGGGGGGGCCACAAACTCAAGGTGTAGTAGGCGGTCCGCCTCCGGGTCCAGGTAACCCACCCGGTGAGGGATCACCACCTCCGGCATCAGTTCCGGGGCCCCCAACTGCTAGCCCGTCAATTGCTTCCACATGGCGGTGTGCGACAAAATTCATCCGGGCGGGTGCTCCAATTCCGGGTACGCCGCCTACAAAAGGAAGACAGGAAAGATTGAGAAATGGACCAACATCATACGTAGTCCTGACCTGATACTCATATATGTTGTTGTCCGTGTCTAACACCGCGACGAAAGGAGTGTTCGGTCCGTAGTGCGTCGACCCGGACCCTCCACCTGTGGGAGTGACAATCACAAACAGATTGGCTCCAGTACCGGAGTAACCTCCCACTGGAACAAGATTGGCAAACTGACCCAATCCCGATGATTTGATGTTGTTTATGGTAGACTCCATCGCGTTAAGAGCCTCCGCGTAAGTTGCCGAATCGCCGGCTGATACGGCTCCCTGGATTGTCATAAAATAGAGAGTCGCAGCGCCTGTTGCCAAACCTATCAAATTTATGAGTGGAAACAGAATTACCAAGAAAAAAACGACGATTGCTCCAGCGAATTCACCTTGAAGGGCCGAGCCCTGCTGATTTCTAATTCGACGTCTCACGTATAATCTCCATCACAAAAAGTTCGAGTTCCACCGCTCTTCTTGGACTTATCCACAATATTGCATATATTCCTCATCGTTCAAATAGCAAAACGTTTCTGCCTGAGCACAAACACGAATCGGAGAGAGCAATAGCCAGCTTAATAGACCAGAAACCCAAATCGCGCATTTTGCAAATTTCCTGGCTACGGCATGCATCAATTTATTGAAGCGCAGATGATTAGTGCCATCACCCGCGGTGACACGGATCTGGTGCTGACATACTTGCCAGGACACTACAAAAAACGTTGAGCTAAGCAAAGCCATCAATGGTCGCTACGGTGATACTCGTCGCATGTGCGAACTTGCCACTGCGTGGATTTTGTTGAATCCGCAACCAATTCTGCTACCATTGCCACCATATGAACGCTAGTGTCGGCATCTAGATTTCCAGGACTCCTCCACCTCTGCTGTCAACAGAATAGGCGCGTAGAAATTTGTCTGCGGTCTGGGGAAAGGCCAGAGTCTTTGGGTGGGCATATAAGAGGAGCCGTTACCGGTTTCTCAGGACCCATCTTCGAACATGAATGCATACGTTTTTGGATTTTTATCTGTTGCATCCGCCACCTTGCTCGCAGTCGGCGGAATGCTTCTCGTGCGCAAACGAGTCGGAGTCGAAACTCTTACCTCGTATCACGAGGTAGCCGGTTATTTGTTGTCCGTAGTGGGCACGCTGTACGCCGTATTGCTCGGCTTCGTGGTCGTTGATGCAATGGAACATGCTCAAGAATTGCGGGTGCTTGTCGGTCAGGAAGCGAGTGGCTTATGTAACATCTACTTGTGTTCGAATGGACTGCCGTCGGAGAAGAGGGCGACCATGCACACCCTGTGCGATCAATATGCTGAAGCCGTAATCAACGATGAATGGCAGACGATGCAGAAAGGCAAATATAGTATCACTGCATTCAAAAACGTCTGGTCGTTGTGGAAAGAAATTACGACAATCACTCCTGTCACTGAAAGCGAAAAAACTCTTCATCAGCAGCTTGTCAGCGAGATTTGCACCATGACGCAAAATCGTCGCACCCGAATTGTTAGTGCAAGTCATGGCGTCAATCCGCTGTTATGGACGGTGCTCATAGTTGGAGCAATTTTTACGGTGATGTTCACCTACTTTTTCGGAGTCCGAAATCTAAGGGCGCAGATCCTTATGACGGTGCTCGTCTCTCTCACTCTGTCGCTGAATGTTCTTCTAGTCTTTATCTTTGGCAACCCGTTTGCAGGTGACTTCGCGATTCAGCCGGATTCATTCAAATTGGATCGAATGATTTTCAAAAATTTCGAGTCTGGCACGCCACCACCTCCATGATCTTCTATCACACTCCTGACAAAGTCAGTCGCACTGAAGCAAAATGAGGCGATACAAAACATATGGGATTATGCTCCGGCAATATGCAAAATCAAGGTGCAAACGATTTACTCGCCTCAGTCAAATCCGCTAGTTTTTGCTCCAAATCTTCAACTAATTTACTGTAGGTTTCAGACTGAGGCGCATCGTTTTCAATTTCATCGATAAGGCGCGCAACTGATTCTCGACAAGCGAATAACTTGGCGTTCCAATCTAGAAGTTCCGATTTCCTCTCCTCTTCGCTGCCGTGCAATTTATCCAGTCTAGCAATTTGCGCAAGGGCGGTAAAAACCAATTCCATTTGAGTAGCCTTAAGAACTACCTTTTCCTGACCGCCAGAAACCCATGAACTCGAGGTCTCCGATAAAACTGCCTCTGGTCGCAGATCTGCCGCATCCGTCGAAAGCAAAGTCAGTGCGTCCTGAAGTTTTTGATAGCTCAGCGCATTTAGACTGGCAGCGGTATTCAGCTCCTTGAGAGAATCAACCAGCAAATTTCGCCTCAAGCTGTCACACTGAAGGCGATATTCGGACAGCGACATGGTAACACCTCTTTCGCCGGCCGGTGATTCATTCACCGCTTCTTTAGCAAACGTGAAAAGTGCATCGGGCAGATCTGCGAGAATTTGCAGGTTAGCGAATTGCACAGTAGAGAACAACGAATTACCTTTGAATAAACACCAGTGTTCCGGCAACTTTCCCGTGGTGTCCAGAGCGATTCGGTAAATCAAGTCTCCATCAGTTTCGACCAGTTCAATAACCTGGCTCGAAACCCCCTCGACTTGACCGGTTAGACAGTTATTCATTTTCATTTTCTCTGCCGCCATACCAAGTAAACTGGCGAGATCTGAATCAAGAATGCTGAAACCATTGGATGTTTTTAGAAGTTTCGAATCTGGTGCCAGAGTGACTTTTATACCACCAAGCGCTCCCCCCATCTTTCCGCGAATCTTGCCGTCGCGTTGACGTACTACGACAGACCCGCTTCGTTTGCCGGCACGCTTAGCTTCGAACCTGATCAAGTTAGGGCTCTTAAAATACAGTTTGCCTGTTTCAACAATTTCCTTTCCATTTATGAAAGTAGATAGAATACTGTCGAAGGTGTACGCTTTGAACTGGCGCGACCGATCCAGCATTGAATTCACAACCTTTGTCCCATCACTTCCCTTATCCTTCAGAAAGCTCTCCGGTTTGTCGATAATGCCTGCATCTTTCTGCGTTGCTGCCTGTACCGTAGTCGGCACCAAAGACGCCACTACGGCAACGATTAGCATTGACCTTGAAATATTCGTTAGCATCTTGATCATCTCCTGAAACTGACGCTACTTGAAGTTTATTCAAACTGGCTAGTCACGCCCTCGTTCCTACGAATGACTGATGAGAAGAAACGCGCTGCGACCGGGCGGCCCGGATGGACGAGCGCACCGTTAAGTGTGTTGAAAACGACGATGGCAGAATTTCGCTGACTGGCATCAAAGCGAACTCGTTCCGCCCGTGGTCGAGTTCCCCCTGGAACGTGCCGATGAAACTATTTGGAATTTCGCGCCGGCCGCATTCATGGTGGAGAGCCAGGGAGTATTTCATCATCCTTTTGGTTGATTTAGAATCGGGTTCGATGAATGTTAGTCTCAAACCGTCTATAGATAGCGTTCACATCAAGATCAGCCAAGTTAGAGCGTTCTGTGCTTCAGGATAGTATCTCTGGCGATACCAATCAGTTTTTGACTTCGCTCCGGTTGCGATCATCCTTTAGGTGGAGGTCAGAAATCGAAAGCGAAATTATATTGGGAAAATTGGATGTTGCCGGAACTATATACTGATGACCAGCACCAGTGACAATCGGAATAAATCCGAAAACTTGTTCAACCTTGATGGACACTGGAAGTTCCTGCCAATTGCCCTGCTTATGTGCGCTGCTGAAATAATTTTAGCGGGCATCAACCTGCTCTCCAGTCCTCCGGATGCTGCTTTCGGGCTTGCTTTGATACCTTTGGGAAGCATCATTGCAATATCTGGAATCGCCATCTTATTTACTTCGACCAAATAGATGCACAGGAAACTTGTGCAGTAGGAGGTTCAACATGGTATTTGTTAAGCTGGCTAGCACTGAAGAGGTGCCCGCAGGCAAAATGAAAGCGTTCGCTCTTCGCGGTCGGAAAATTTTGCTCGCCAACACCGATGGTTCATTTCATGCCTTAACCAACAAGTGTCCCCACATCGGCAAACCTCTCGATAGAGGCACTTTAGACGGTCAAACCGTGACTTGTCCGTATCACCATGCGCAATTCGATGTCAGGGATGGCTCTAATCTTAAGGTAGCGAAGCTCCTGTTTATGAAAATGGCTTGCCCAAAAGCAAAAACCTATCCGGTTAAAATCGAAGACGGTGATGTTTTAGTTGATTTGGACTAGAATGTAATCGGAAAACGCATGATCTGCAGTCGAGGAGTTTTTTCTGCACCATATGCAGTGCTGCAACTTCAGCCGGCATGACAAATTTAACACAATAAGGGGTCTGATTTGCTCCGAAGAAAAACTTCTATACTCGCTCTGGTTCTGGGTGTGTCATCTTTCGCCCTGCATGAGCCTGGCAAGATCGTCTGGGCTAAAGAAAAATCCCCTCAAAGTTCTAGGATTCTCCAGGGTCGGAGCCTCTTTAACGCAAACGGCTGTCTAGACTGTCACATGGTAGGCCAAAAGGGATTTGAGGACGGAGTCGTACTGGACGACGTAGGGAAACGAAGGACAAAAAAGTTTTTGCAAGACCACTTGCGTAATCCTGAAGAACACGTAAAGCAGAACAAAAGCGCATTCCAAGGCGATCCAAGCTTGATGCCCAACCCTAATTTGTCTGAAAAGGAAGTGCGCTTGATTGTCGATTACCTTGTCACTTTGAAGCGCTAACACTGAAAAATGTAGACGGCGTTTCAAACCGGTGCTGGCCGGCGTCTGGCTAAACTCGTATAGCAAACCCCAGTCATGAGTTAAACAAACATCTGAACTGAGGCTCTGCAAGCCAGTTGCGGCTACTGAATTCTTGTTAGAACCTAATACTTCGGCAAGGTGAGAAGATAATCGGCAATTTTTTCGACATCCTTTGTGGAGAGCGCGTTGGCAGGCATCAATGATCTCTTACCGATATTCTCTCCATTGGATTTTGAATGCGCGCTAGCATTGGTCACATGAGCGACAATAAAAGCACGGCTTCTTCTGCCGCCGATACCATCCAGTCGCGGTCCCAGCCAACCGCCGACATCTCCAATACTATGGCACGCAACACAGCCTTGTTTCAAAAAAGACTGTTTGCCCTGTTCCGATGACTTAGTTTCAGCTAGCGGTTTATAATCTCCGGACGAAGACGGTTCACTGGCCGGCGAACGCATCATATGCGGTACCACGATGAAACCACCTGCTGGTTCGGGCACGGTCAACAGATAATCGGTAACCTGCCTGGCTTCTAGCGGAGAGAGTCGAATATGGGTAAACCGAGAGGCCACTTGAGGTCCAACCAATTCCTTAAATTTCTCCTCAGCCTCAGCACTCTTCGTCAATCGGGCCTCAAGAAATTTTCTATCGCGTCGAGAACCTATTCCATCAAGCATCGGAGCCATCGAGCCGCCCGTGTTATGAATAGAGTGACAGTCCATGCAGTTTTGTCGATTGAATATTTTTTGACCGGCTTTACTTTGCAAGGTAACTGGTTCCGGCTTATATCCAACCGGCTTTACTTTGATCACCTTAGGTTTCAACGGATCATCACTATCATCGAATGTGCCGGCAAAAACAGGCGCGACCGCTGTCAGGCAGACAGTCGAGATAATAACGCGCCGCCCCACTCTCCGATATCGACAATCTCTCATTTTAAACCTATATCTGGGAATCGTTTCAGAAATCCCCATAGCGACTTCGAAATCATTTAGAACCAAAGGA
>CAZRMH010000154.1:0-17210 GCA_964600935.1 uncultured Candidatus Obscuribacterales bacterium | reverse complement strand
CGTTGTAAACGCAATCGCAGGTTCTACGCAGCCTCTTCGTTCTTGGAAGGGCGGGCTGGCGACCAGTTCAGACTACAAACTCCGCCTTCGCAGCTATTTGTTTCATTAACTGGATCAGTTCCACGATCCTGTGTTTCGTTCAAGTCATTCACTTCTTGCATACCAAAGTGGATCTGGATGAGATTGTGCTCTGTCGTTGTCCTTACTCTCATGATGCTTTGTACACCTTTGTTTGACTTGTCATCTCTTACAAAGACTACATAGCACGACCAGAAATTTGGAAGGACTACTTGAGATTTTTTTTTAACGCTGGTTTAGATCGCAAAGCGGCGCCGCTATTTTTTCAAACTCACGAACCCGTGCCCATTTACGATTTCTTGTCCTTTGGCGCTCGTGCAGAAATCGACAAATTTTCGAGTGGACGGCTTGCTTCTAGAGTCGAAAAACATGTAGAGCGGACGGCTCAGAGAATAGTCATCTTGAGTTGCATCTGCGCTCGGCATTACTGCGTTTGATTTATCGAGAAGTTTGACCTTGAGCATCTTGACGGTCTTCAAATCGTCGGCTGCATTACTTAAAGGAATAAACCCGATAGCCCCCTTGTCGGCTGCGACAGTTTCGAGCAATGAGTTGTTTGAGGTTATCACCTTCGCCGTTTTTGCAAAGCCAGGAGCTGTATGCTCATGATTTTGACTCGGCGTAGGTTGCATGACATGGTCGTTGAAGTATTGAGCCGTTCCCGAATCTGCTTCTCTTACGCAAACAGTAATTGGACCCGATAGTGTGGGGGCGAGTTCTGACCACTTGGTCAATTTGCCTGTGAAAACTTTTCGCAGGTCAGACATTGAGATTTCACTCAGTGGGAGTGACGGGTTGACGATGATCGCGATTGAATCCAGCGCCACGATGCGCCGAACCAAGTGGATTCCTTTGGTGTGAACCGTCTCGTTCTCTTCATTTGTTAGATCGCGGGAAGATGCCGCGATGTCCGTACTTTTCTCAACGAGCGCTTTCACGCCCGCTCCGGAGTCAACGATTGTGACCGAAACTGGTATATCCGGGTGCTCGACCATGAACTGCTTCGACCAATCGTCGAGCAGGGGCTTCATTGTGTCTGAGCCTTCTATCGAAACCATTGGTGTCAGGTTGCGCGGATCTGCAGCCGTCTCCGTTTTCGTGCAACCCATCGGGCCTGTGACCGCTAGCGCAATGAGCAAAAGCCCCTTGGCGAGCGCGTGGTTGGTTCTTTTTTGAGTTTTCGAATTCATGGAGCTGAGACCCAGAAGGATAGCGGCACTTGTGCGACGCTGCCGGAGACTCCGTTGGCATTTTGGCACAGAGTCGGAGAAAACCGTATTAGAGGGATGACAATATTTACGATAGTGGTAACGTTCTGGAATTTGAGTGTTGAAACGCTGACAGGTTAGCCGTCTACCGCGTCTTTTAAATCTAAACCGATATCGGTTGAGATTTGGTTCGCTGGGAGGGCGGTGCCTGAATTTGCCAACCGGTGGGATATTTGAACCGAAATCGCTAGAAGTTTTTTCAGGGACTAAACTGAAATCCGTTGGAAGTTTGTCAGAGCGATCTAAACCGATATCGGTTTGAGATTTTTCACTGGGGAATTCCACATTAATAAGCGGCTGTATTCGGAATATCACAAGGTTTTGGCGCTCAGAACCGGATCAAAAAAGGCTGCAACCACAAACTAGCCGTTCATTTCGACGAAAATGCTGTGAAAGCTCACTGGATGGGAAATCCACCATATGCCACCGGGCTTGAAATTGGTATAAATTTGCACAGAAGAGGTGGATATGGATTTCTCGCTCAAAGTCGCCCGCTTGGGCTTCGCATTGGCAATTTTGATGACCGCGTCAGTTTCGATGGCGGAGAAGGCAATCGCTGGACAAGGCGAACGTCGTCCGATTAGAGCTACGGTCGGTTGCGTTGAATATAGGAACTGGCAAGAAAACCTCGTAAAAACTAATCCGAATCTGGCGCACTATCACTGGAACCCGATTTATGCGAATGTTCAAGGCGTTCGTCTGGTGGGACCGCCGCCGCCGCCGAAGCAACTTCTGACTTCCCGTCCGAAGAAACAACCGTCGGGAGGCAAGCCGTCGAAAAATCATGTGAAGAATCAGCAAACCGCTTATATCTTCAGACCGAACAAAGAGCGTCCTAGTATTTATAAGAAACCCACGCGAATCGCGCCTCAACATTCGACGCATACGGCTATCGCGTACAAGCACACGGCGCCGCAGCACAGAACCGGTACGTCGCTTGCCTACAAGCATGTCGCACCGCAGCTCAGCAGTCGTGATGTCCAGGGACAACTCAGCAGCCGTGACGCACAAGGACGGCTCAGCAGCCGTGACGCGCAGGGCCGGTTAATTAGCCGTGATGCGACAGGTCGGTTGATTCCAAACGATGCCCCAGTCACTGCGACGGATATGGAGCTGAGACGTAAGGCGTTGATGGCAAAGATCGACCCTGCTCGATACCAGGCTCTTGTCGCTCAACAGAAGAAACTCGAGATGGCTGAAAAATATGTTGCCGGCACGTTGTCGCACAAAGATTGCCATGGTGTGCTCACTCATCAGGAAGTTGAAGGTCAGCTAGTAGCTCGAGCTGGAACAGCGTCGTTAGCTGAACCAGCTAAAGTCTACGGCGCGTATACCCGGGGCGAAAGCGGAACCACGAGACGGCAAACGAAAACAAGCGTGGATGCTCAACTTCGTAACTATTAGCGATTGTGGTTTCTACTTAAGGTGTTCACCAGCCATTTGCCTAGTCTTCGATAAAGGCTCTGTTTCACGAATCTCTGATATTGCTCGAAGTCAGCTTTCGGACCGTCACGATGCATGCCCGGATTCTCATTGAAGTATTTTTCCATCTCTGGCTTGATACTGCAGGTGGTGTCTAGTGGATTTTCGAATTTGGATAGCGTCCTTGCGCGTTTATGTTTTAGTGACAATCCGCAGGCCGCGACCTGTTGTGCGTTGACTTCAGGAGGCGCCGGCGTTAAACCAAGAAGCGCATTCAATAGTTGCTCTTGCTTCGTGGCAAGCTCTTTTCTTGGATCGTTAGATGACATTTCAACTTTTGTTTTCATGGCTTTAATCTACCGTATGGTTGTGAGTTGTTTTGTGGAGATTAATTGAGCAATCGTGTCTAGTTCGCTATTCAAAACAGATTCATTGGGAAAATTGTCGTCGCGCTCCAGCATCACTCGTGGTGGCGTGATTAGTTTGAGCAGCTGTTTAAGCAAATCATGAACGCCGCTAGCAACCGGATGCGCGTGCGTGTCGTGGTAAAGCCCATCGCGGACCACGCCTCCGGCGGTATGGACGTATGCGATTTTTTCGAGCGGAATTTTCTTCAAAAATGTTACGGCGTCAAAGCCGTGGTTGATCGAGTTTGCATAGAGATTCGCGACATCTAGCAACATCAGGCAACCGGTTGCCTCGAGAATTTCGCTGATGAATTCAGCCTCGTCCATCTCGGAGTTTTTCCAATCACATAGCATCGCGATGTTTTCTAACGCCAGGGGAACAGTGAGGTGTTCGCGTGCAATTAAGATGTTTTCGATTACGACTTTGGCCGCGTTCTTAGTCCGCGGAACCGGGAGCAAGTGACCGGATTCTTTACCACCTGCTCTGACAAAGGCGATATGTTCACTGACGAAGGGGGCATCAAGTTCGACAGCCAGGCGGTTAAACTGTTTAAGCCGTTTGATGTTTGGACGATCCGCGCCACCAAGTGACATCGAAATCGCGTGAGGGAGGACGGTAACGCCTCGTTCTCTCAACCGTTCCAGCGGCTCCGGAATGACCCCTGGCTGAAGGTTTTCGAACAGTACCTCGACAAACTCCAGATCCGTTCTTCGGTCGATTGCTAGTGCGAGTTCTGGTCGCCATCCGATTCCTAGTTTACTTGTTTCGGTTTTGTCTGCAATTGTGTTCATGTCTTGTACTATTTTTCTGGAAGAAGTTAGTTAGTTAGTTAGTTAGTTAGTTCGTTCGGTCTTTAGTTCGTTAGTTAGCCACCGCAGCCGCCGCCGCAACCGCCACCACATCCACCACCACCGCATCCTGAACTACCGCAGCCACTGCTGCCACAACCACCGGTGGCTGCTGGACGCATCGCGGCTCTTGCAACGTTGAACGGATCGGCTGCACTGACCAACACGCCTCCGAATAGCGCGTAGGCTAGGGTTGTATCATCGCTAGAGAGAGCGGTAGGATAACTTTGAAAGTTCGATTTTAGGGCGGCTTGCTCTTTGCGTATAATTTCGACTGCCTCGGCACCGAGAGTGGTGCGATAGGGTCTGGAACATGCACAACACAAAGCGGCTATCCCGGAGAATATCATCAACACTGCGAGGAACATTACCGGGTGACCTTGAGCCAGTCCATTCGTCATTCGTGGCATGCCGACCATAACCGGCTCTACCATCAATATGAGCGCCGGAATCAGTTGGGCCGCTGTTGCTCGTTCTTCAGATGGAACGAGGTTCAAGTTGCGCAAACGTTTGATTACGTTATCTAAGCACGGAAGGAATGATCTATAAGTCTTCTCTACCGTAGCGTCTCCTCCCCATTTCACTGCCTTGCATAGTGCCGTCTCAACTGAATGAAGTTTCGATTCATCGAAATCTTTTACGGTGATTTGTCTACTTGAAGAGTCGACGTTGACTATACCTAAGCGAGCTAACGTTCCGATTGCTGTGTAAAACACCTGCTCGGGTCCCGCGTTCAAGTACGCGATATCATACTGATCTATCGAACCGTCTTCGATGTTCTTGCGCGAAACATGCAGAATGGCGCTGCGAAGCACGAATGCCACAAGGCTTGATAGAGCAAAAAACGCGATGTACCATAATAAAAAGTCGGGACCTGAGATTTCCATTAAAAACATACGTGACCTCCTGTGCCACCACTTACGGTGCACATCCTTTGGTTAGATTTACTTGCCCTTTGAAAACGAGCGACTATTTTAGTTGGACTTTGGACTATTTAGGTGCTTCATTTGGTCAATAAAAAACCGCCGTGAGGCGGTTTCTATGGCTCTAGATTTTGGGTCATGGTCGATTCAGTGACTTCGTCTTTCGTGCCGATTTCGATTCTGATTAATCGTTCGGCGAATTTGTTCGTCATCCGCTCTATGCGGTCGTTTAGCTTCAGTTCGTAGATTTCTTTTAACATGCTACTACGCTAACATCGGTTGGTTTAAGAAGTGGTTAACCTTCCGAAAATGATAAGGATCGGTTTCAACTTCTAAAGTCGGTGGACGCGCTCTAAACCTCTCGAATTTGAACCGTTAAGGTCAAAGTTTCAGCGCCAGAGGCGTTCCCGTCGATGCTATATTCGGCATTCAATACTAACCGGATTCGTTCGTCAGACCGGATCAGATCACTCAAAAGCGTATCCGTCTGGTTCAAAACCTGAACCGATATCGGTTTAGTTTTCAGCGTGACTAATATGGGCGCCAAAGTGCCTCTCTCTGCCCGCACAGGTGTGCAGGAAACTCTTAGCAAATTTTCGATTCCACACTTGATGAAGTGTTGAACTAATGAATGTCTTAACGTCGCGAATTTCTAAACTCACAGTACACGACGGTTTTTCTTCGTGCGAATTGAGGAAAGTATCAATGACCTTTTACCATTCGAATTTTTCTGAACCTGCTGTAGGTTTGGGTAACAACGACAAACTAGTCTCTACGATTAGTATGCTCGGTGCTACGCTTGTCGGTGTTGGTGCGCTTCTTGCGGTTGGAGCGAACTGGGATTTTATTCCGCAGTTATTAAAGATCGCTGTGATTGTTTTAGCTACGCTTTCTGCATACGCTGGCGGGTGGTACTTAAAAACGCCGTCCGGGGGGAAACCGCGCATCGGTGAGGCGCTTATTTTTCTTGGCTCCGTCTTGTATGGAGTCGGCATCTGGTTGATGTCTCAAATATATGGTTACGAAACACATTATTCGTGGGGCGTTTTGCTTTGGGCTCTCGGGATCATACCAGTGGCGATGGTGGCTCGATCCGGCGTCATCGCGGTTTTGGCTTGCAGTCTATTAAACTATTGGTTGTTCATGGAACCTTATAGCCTCTTACATTGCGGGATTTGGGCAACTCTCTCGTTCAGTCTTGCATACTTTGTTCGCAGCCCCTGGGCGCTATCAAAAGGGCTGGTCGGCGCTGCCCTCTGGTCTGTAGAGCAAGCGCATTTAGGCTGTGGGGCGTTGGTATTTCTCTCGTTGGCAATGTGCGCGAGTTTTTTATTTCACGTGAACACGAAAAATCTGAGCATAATGGCGAAACCATTTCTCTACATCGGCTCCTTCTTCACCCTCGCTTCCTTGCTATTCCTGACCGATGAACGCGGACGGATGTTCTATGCGGATGGACGAGATCCATTGGCAGTCTGTATCATTGCTGCACTGCTGGTGGTATCATTAATTGTTGCCCTTGTGCATTGGAACAGAATCTACCCTGAACTTATAGGGTGCGCAACCCTCGCGTTAGCTGTTCTCGGATTGAATGTCGTAGATGATTCAATTCTACGAAACGCCTTATCTCATGGGCTTCTCATGATTACAATCCTCGGTTTCGTATCGGCTTCTACTTTGCGTTTTCGCGACAACGTGATCACGGTAATGTCATCCATGTTTTTTAGCGTTGCTGTTGCCGTTCTCTATTTTGATAGTAGGTTTACGATGTCTGATCGCTCTATGTTTCTTCTGTTTGGGGGATTTTTGTTGCTTACAGTTTCTACATTCGGTGAGCGAGTCTTGCTCTTTAGAGAGACCCGGAATGATTCTCTTGCAAAACCGATAGCGTTGACCACGAGGAGTTTGTAAAATGATCGACGTTATCGCAGGCGAAGAACCTCCCTTAGAGCTCGGCGACGAAAATGTCCGTAATTTCAGTGCGCCGCATTTCGGTTGGCTTACGGCCACTGTCGCAATTCAGTTAGTCGTTTTGTTTTTCATTGCGGCAGCTAAGTTACATGCGATGCCTCAAACAACTGCACTCAAGGTCCAGGGCTCTTCGGATTTTGTTCGCCACGATCGATTTCGCGGAAGTTACATAGAGCAGATTACTCTGTGCGAAAAAAACACGCTCAAATTGTTCAGGCAACAATCGAAACCTGTTGTTCTGATATTTAAATCGCAAAAGCTGGCACGGATTCTTAATGACGAAAGCCTGCTTGCGGCTCGGCTGGAAAAAGACCAAGTTGCTGTTCAAGCAAAAATCTCGCAAAACACTAATCGCGCGACTGAGACGTTTTTGATAGAAGTGCCACCATTTTATCTGTCCGAAGCTGTTGCCAGTTCGCTCCAGAATCAGCCGACCAACAATCGGGATTTATTCGAGTTTCAGTTGGCTGTTGACAAAGAGGGAAGGGCCGTTATTACGTCGATGAATTCGAAGAAATTAAACTGAGTGGAGAGTGAGCACTAATTTGTATTTAAACCTAACTCGTCTCCATTACTTTAACTTTCGTCCTCTGCTCATCTTGATTTGAATGTCGCCTTTTAGTTTAAAAATTGAATAGGCGTTGGAAAACTGAACCGATATCGGTTCAGAGCGTTAGTCCGTTGGAAAACTGCATCGATATCCGGTTCAGAGTTATAGGCGGTTGGAAAACTGAACCGATATCGGTTCAGTTTCAAACGCGACTAAACCGATGTCGGTTGAAGTTTCTAGACAACGAAAAAAGCCAAACCGATATCGGTTTAGCTTTTTTGTCCTAACTATTTGGCTTCGGTAAGGACTGGAACTTTCGCAAGTGCTTGTTCCACGTCTGCCAGAAGATCGTCTTGATCTTCGATACCTACTGATAAGCGAACCAACCCGTCAACAATTCCACGAGCTTCCCGCACGTCTTTCGGAATGGAGCCGTGGGTCATGGAAACAGGGTGGCAGATCAGAGATTCAACTCCGCCGAGACTTTCAGCCAGAGCAAAAAGTTTCGTTGACGAAGCGAACTTATTTGCATTCTCCAAGCCGCCTTTGATGACGATGGAAACCATCGCGCCGAAGCCGCTCATTTGTTTCTTCGCGAGATCGTGTTGCGGGTGTTGAGACAAACCTGGGTAGATGATGCGCTCAATTTGTGGTTTGCTCTCGAGGAATTTCGCGATTGCCATTGCATTTTTCTGGTGAGCATCCATACGGACGGCCAGCGTTTTCACACCACGTAAAACCAAGTAGCAGTCCATTGGACCGGGTACGGAACCTACGGCGTTCTGGTGAAACTTCAGCCGTTCATAGGCTTCTTCGTCGCTGGTCAAGATGGCACCGCCGACGACATCACTGTGTCCGCCGATGTACTTGGTAACACTGTGGACGACGATGTCGGCGCCCAATGCGATTGGGTTCTGTAAATAAGGACTGGCGAATGTGTTGTCTACAACGGTAGTCAGCTTCTTGCTGCGAGCGAAATCGGTAATCGCTTTTATGTCAATGATTTGGAGCAGTGGATTGGTAGGGGTTTCCAACCAGATCATTTTGGTTGCAGGAGTGATCGCTTTTTCGATGTTTTTGACGTCGCGCGCATCGACCCAAGAGAAGGTAATCCCGTAACGAGTGAACACTTTGTCGAAGATGCGGAAGGTGCCGCCGTATACATCATCTCCGACGACGACGTGGTCGCCTTGCGATAGCAAGTTCATCACGTTGTTGGTTGCGCCCAGTCCGGAACCAAAACATAGTCCATACTTCGCGCCTTCTAGTGACGCAAGGCAGGCTTCCAGAGCCGTTCTTGTGGGATTGCCCGTGCGCGCGTATTCATAACCTTTATGTTTGCCGATTTCTTCTTGAACATAGGTTGAAGTTTGATAAATCGGAACGTTAATCGCGCCTGTTGTGGGGTCAGGTTCTTGACCGGCGTGAATCGCTCGAGTTGCGAATTTCATTGGTTAATTTACTCCTGCTTTTGATTTTTTTGTTTCGCTATCGATAGCCATTGTGGCGCGCAAATGCGACATGATGTCGAAGCGCGTCAATACACCGCAAGCTTTACCTTGATCGGTTACGACGACCATGGCGTTTCCGAGGCGGAATGTTTTATAAAGTGCATCGATTTCAGCATGAAGATCGAGTTGCGGGAATGGCTTGCCCATAACGTCACTAACGCGGACCTTGGCTGGATCCTTTCGTTCGTAGACCACTTGCATTGCCACGACATCGTTTATATGTCCGACGTTGTCGCCAGGCTTTGTGACGACTGGAAGTTGATCGATGTGATGCTCTTCCATCAAATCGATTGCATGTTTGATCGGGTCTTCCGGTTTCACTGTAATCAGTGGAGGGAATTTGCCGCGATCCGCTTTTCTCAGCATCAGGTCATTGACGTAATAGCTGTGCTCCGGAGCTGGCATGAAACCGCTGTCGCGCATCCAATCATCCGAGTAGATTTTGCTCAGGTAGCCTCTACCGCCATCGGGAATCAAGACGACTATGACGTCGTCTTTGGTCATGTTTTCGGCAACTCGCAGAGCCGCAGTCATTGCCGTACCGGACGAACCGCCGACCAATAGTCCTTCTTCGCGCGCCATACGGCGAGCGTTTGTGAACGAATCTTTGTCGCTGACGCGGATAATCTGATCGACGATCTTTAAATCTGCATTACTTGGAATGAAGTCTTCGCCAATGCCTTCGACTTTGTAGCTGCCCGCCATATCACCGGAATATATCGAACCTTCCGGATCTGCCGCGATGATTTTAATGTTCGGGTTTTTCTCTTTCAAGAATTTGGCGGTACCAGATATGGTGCCACCAGTTCCAATCCCGGCAACAAACGCCGTTATTTTGCCATCGGTTTGATCCCAGATTTCAGGACCGGTCGTCAGAGTGTGAGCGTACGGATTGTTTGGATTGGCAAATTGGTTTGGTTGAAAGGCGCCGGGAATCTCGAGAGTCAGTTTGTTGGCAACGGAATAATAGCTTTCATGAGAGTTTGCCGACACCGAGGTCGGGACGATAACTACTTCAGCGCCGTAAGCCTTAAGAAGATTTATCTTCTCGGGGGCGACCTTGTCAGGACATACGAGAATGCAGCGGTAACCTTTCACTGCAGCGATTTGAGCCAGTCCAGTGCCGGTATTGCCGGATGTCGGCTCAATAATCGTGCCGCCAGGTTTGAGCAAACCAGCCTTTTCAGCCTCTTCAATCATTCGTTTTGCGGGGCGGTCCTTAACCGATCCACCTGGATTGAATGGCTCCATCTTTGCAAGGATCAAAGGTTTCACACCACTTGATAGTTTGTTGATTTTTATCATCGGTGTGGAGCCGATCGTTTCAAGAATATTCTCGTAATACTTCACCAGGGGCGAACCTCCCGTACAATATATGCAAAAGCGACTACGTATTATACGGCGCGAATCGTACTAAGATCATCAAATCAATCAGATCTCTTTCAATTGCATCCCTCCTCTAGCTGGCGCAAGGCGCATGACGACTGACAAAAACGACGACAAAATCCTCTATCGCCCTGATGACTTAGGCTCTTGGGAACAAGAGTCTAAACTGGGTGAGCCGGGCCAATACCCGTTTACGCGCGGAATATACGACAGTATGTATCGTTCCCGTGTCTGGACGATGAGGCAATATGCTGGTTTTGGTAATGCCAGTGAGACCAACAAACGTTTTAGATATCTCTTAAGTAACGGTCAAACCGGTTTGTCCACGGCATTCGACTTGCCTACGCAAATGGGCATCGACAGCGACGATCCAATGGCGCTTGGCGAGGTTGGACGAACTGGAGTGGCGATTGATACGCTCGCCGATATGGAGCGATTATTCGACCAGATCGACCTTTCCAAAGTTTCAACCTCAATGACCATCAATGCCACCAGTTCGATTCTGCTGGCTATGTATCGAGCCGTCGGCAAGAAACAGGGCGTTGATCCGAAACTTCTGAACGGCACGATTCAGAATGACATCCTCAAAGAGTACGAAGCGCGAAACACTTACATCTTTCCGCCGGCTGGCTCCATGCGCTTGATCTGCGACATCTTCGAGTTTTGCGCGAAAGAAATGGCGAAGTGGAACACAATTTCAATCTCCGGCTATCACATTCGAGAAGCCGGTGCTACCGCGACTCAGGAGCTGGCTTTTACTTTCGCGAATGCAATCCAATATGTCGAGGCCGCGATTTCTCGAGGTTTGTCGGTTGATGATTTCGCGCCGCAGCTCAGTTTTTTCTTCGTAGCGCAGATGAACTTCTTCGAGGAAATCGCCAAGTTTCGCGCTGCCCGCAGGATTTGGGCAAGCATAATGAAGGAACGATTTAATGCTAAAGATCCAAAATCGCTGACACTGCGGTTTCACACTCAAACGGCTGGCAGTAGTTTGACTCAACAGCAACCTGAAAATAACATCATTAGAACTGCAGTCGAGGCTCTTGCTGCAGTTCTTGGCGGAACTCAATCGTTGCACACGAATTCCAAAGACGAAGCACTTTCGTTGCCGACTGAGGCTTCAGCGCTTACGGCATTGCGTACCCAGCAAATTATCGCGTATGAAACCGGTGTCACGAATGTCGTCGATCCACTTGGCGGCTCGTATTACGTAGAAAGTCTCACCGACAAGATCGAACAAGATGTGCGCGATTATTTGAAGCGTATCGAAGACATGGGGGGGGCGATCCAGGCAGTAGAGGCTGGTTTCATTCAAAAGGAAATTCAGAATTCGGCCTATGAATGGCATATCGATGTCGAAACCAAACGTGAGATCGTCGTAGGGGTCAACGACTTCATTGATAAGGAAGAACCGCAAGTGAACTTATTGCGCGTCGACCCCAAGCTGGAAGAGGAACAGGTGCGCGATCTCCAGCAAGTGAAGGCACGCCGTGATAATGAGAGGGTTGAAGAATCGCTGGCAGCCTTGCTAACCGCAGCTCAGGGCACCGACAATCTTATGCCGTTTATCTTGGAAGCGGTAGAAGCTTACGCCACCGTGGGTGAGATCAGTAATACGCTGAAGAAGGCATTCGGAAAGTTTAGACCGGTGGTGACTGTATGACCTTTCGTTGCGCGAAGAACTTGAACCGATATCGGTTGAGGCTGTACGCGAATTCGGAGGCGGCCAAATGACCGCGCCGAAAGTTTCCATTGTCATTGTTAACTGGAAGACGCCCGAGCTTCTGGCTGTATTGCTCGACTCCATCGCGCGTGAAGACTCTGGTCACGAGTCGTTCGAGTTGTTGATTGTTGACAATAACTCCGGAGACAGCAGCGTCGAGATGCTTAAAACCAGATTTCCACACGTCAAACTAACTGAGAACACTGAGAACGTCGGATTTTCGCGGGCTTGTAATCAAGTGATTCCTACTGCTCAAGGGCAATATGTTTTGCTGCTCAATCCCGACTGCGAGGTAACGACCAATGCCGTTTCGCGCATGTCCGATTATTTGGACAAAAACCCTGACTGTGGCGCGGTCGGACCGAAGGTCCTTAATACGGATGGGACACTTCAGTTAGCCTGTCGCCGGTCTTTTCCAAGTGTCAAAGCAAGTTTCTTTCGACTGACCTATCTTTCGAAGCTTTTTCCGAAGAGCCGATATTTTTCCGAGTACAACCTCACCCATGCTGACCCTGATAAAGAGCTTGAGGTTGATGCGCTATCCGGTTCTTGCATGATGGTGCGAAAGGATGTCATCGACCGAATTGGTTTACTCGATGAAGACATCTTTATGTTTGGTGAAGATATCGATTGGTGTTGGAGAATCAAAGAATTAGGATACAGAGTGGTTTATATTCCTGATAGCGTGGTTTATCACGTTCATGGTGCTTCCAGCCGGTTCCGTCCGGTTGGTGCAACTATCAATCTTCACAGAGGCATGCACGTGTTTTACAAGAAACACTTGGCAAAGAAATACTGGGCACCATTTAATATACTGGTGTATGCTGCAATCTGGAGCCGGGCTATCCTGTTCATCATGGTGAACCTGATTCGCGGGCTTCTCGTGCGTCGGCGCGGGCTTTCAGCCTCGGAGAGCCGCCTTCAAGAGGCACCACTGAACTCCACTCGGTGAACTCAAGGCAGCTGGCAAAGGTAACCTCACAAGAAAAGCGATGGTAATGGGATCCAACGGTAAAAACAGAGTACTTGTGACCGGGGCGACCGGCATGATCGGCAGACAAGTTGCTGCCGCTTTGCAATCTCAAAATGTCGGAGTGCTAAGAGCACTTGTTCGCGATCGAGTCGAGGCGCGTGAGAAATGCGCTGACGTTTTCGATTTCGCCTCGACAGAATTTCATCAAGCGGATTTCGGCCGCATGCTCGAGCAGGATCATCGTGAACTGACTCGCGGCTGTAGCACGGTTATCCACGCGGCCGGTCTGGCTCACAAACCTGACGCGCCGTATCAGGAGTACGAGGTCGCGAATGTCAGAGCGACACAAGCAATCGCCGAAGCCTGCGTGTCTAATCAGGTCCAGACGTTTGTGTTTTTCAGCTCGTCGGCAGTTTATGGTCCCGGCCCGTTTAGCAATGTTCCGGAAACGGCGCCTTTAAAAGCAAAGACGCCATATGCGGTCTCAAAAGCCGCTTCAGAGTCCTTTCTGAAAACATTGCAGGGCATTCCAAGGGTTATTATTCTTCGCCCGTCCTTAGTGTTTGGAGAAGGCGATCGAGGTAACCTTATCAAGCTTATTCAAGAAATAAAACAGCAGCGCTATAAGCACATTGGGAAAGCTGATACAGCTAAGAGCATTATCTATACCAAGGATTTGGCGCGGGCTGTTTTGCTATGCCTCTCCCGAGTACCGGAAGGCTATCACGTTTTCAATGTCGCTAATCCGCAGTCCGTATCAGTTCACGATCTGGCTGAAGAAATTTCGAAAGCACTGGAGAATGACAAAAAGATTCCAACTGTGCCAGAAGGTCTTTTAAAGTTTGGCGTGAAAATGGCAGAAACTTTCATGCCTGGAAAGACGCCGGTAACTACCGAACAACTTGAGAAGCTGACAACGGAAACGACCTGTTCAATCGCCAAGCTTGTCCAAACGACTGGATTCAAGCCGCGAATGAGTCTGAATTCGGCGTTGAAAGCAGAGATTCATTGGGCTGAAGAAAACAAGCTTCTATAGGTAGATAGATGTGCGTTGTTTGAATGCCGTCGTCAATAGGGCTTAAATCTGAACCGATATCGGTTGAAGTTTGTGTGTCTAGCGAGAATTTGAACCGATATCGGTTGAAGTTTGGTGTCTAGCGAGAATCTGAACCGATATCGGTTGAAGTTTGGTGGCTAGCGAGAATCTGAACCGATATCGGTTGAAGTTTGGTGTCTAGCGAGAATTTGAACCGATATCGGTTGAAGTTTGTGTTTCTAGCGAGAATTTGAACCGATATCGGTTGAAGTTTGGTGGCTAGCGAGAATCTGAACCGATATCGGTTGAAGTTTGTGTTTCGAGCGAGAAACTGAACCGATATCGGTTCAGTTTCGAAATCTACTCTTCGCGTCTTTTTTTCTCCAGTTGCTTGAATTTTCACCACTGGATTCTATTCTCGGATTGCCACTGTCGGTGGTGCCGATTGTTTTGGATTTATTGAAGTCGTGGTGATTGAATTCTTTCGCCCGGCTTCCGGCTGGCTGCCACTGTGGTGAGGCCGCGCTCACTGTTTCGGTACCAGTCTGCGCCTGAGGAGCGCGCTTGGGTTGCGGCATTTTACAGTAGTGGTCACCGAATTACCTCGTCGAATTTTACTGAGGTAAAAAACGTTTTACCGAATTTCCACGATACAGAAATAGAGCGCCTGTCGACCGAAGGCACGGTAGCTGGATTTTTTAAGCCGGCACAGCCTTCCGATGTGTAAAAAGTTGTGCGAAAAGCGCCACCGGGCAAGCATAAATGAGTGTCGTCAAGGGAAGCTCATGCGAGAATGAAATTCCTGTCCTAAAATAATCAGTTGGATAGTATTAAATACACAGAGCACATAGATCGGCGGTTCACGAAGAAGAAAAGTGCGTGTTCTCGCAAGCAGTTGGATATAAGAAGGTGGAAGTTATGACAAATCGGCATGGAGCGAAGCAAGCAATTGCAGTTCTGAGCATGTCGCTTTTGATGTTAAGCGGGTTCAATGCTCAATTAGCGGGCGCTGCGGAAACTACTCCGTCGCCGGAGGCTAAGGTAATGAAGGCGATTGATGACGCAGCCTCCGGAACTAGACGTCCGATTAAGGATAAATGGGCTGTTGTTATTGGTGTAGACACGTTTAAAGATTCCAAAATTCCAAAATTGCGCTTCCCTGCTAAAGACGCTGAAGACTTTGCCAAGTTCCTGGTTGAGAAGGCGAATTTTGCGCCAGACCATGTTCTTCTTTTGTTAAATTCGAACGCCACGCGAAATAATATTGTTTCTGCGATTGCTGGTAACTGGCTGCCAATGCGCGTCTTGCCAGATGATTTGGTTGTGATTTATGCGTCGACGCACGGTAGTCCGAGTGAACTCGACAAAGGTGGCGAGAACTTTCTCGTCGCTTACGACACAGACCAGGAAGATTTGTTTGCCTCCGGTGTACTTCTGCAGGATTTAGCCCCCACAATTTTTAGAAGAACTCAGTGCGATCGCGTAGTGCTTCTGTTAGACGCTTGTAACAGCGGCGCTGCAGAAGTTGGCGGTAAAGGACTTTATCGCACGACCAATTTCGACGTTAATTCGATTGCTGGAAAAGGTCAGATTGTAATCAGCTCAAGTGGCGCCGCCCAGAGGAGTTGGGAATCTAAGCGCTATCAGAACGGCGTGTTCACGAGAAACCTGATCGATGTACTAACAAAAGAACAACAAGAAAAATCCGACATTCAGAGTGCCTTTGATTTATTGAAGGATAAGGTTCAATCTGAAGTTAAGTTCGACCGACAAGCGTTTCAAACGCCTGTGATGCACAGCAAGTGGGAAGGCGAGCCTTTGCGAATTTCCGCGAAACCTGTTGCTCCTCGAACTTTACCTGAAGACAATAGTTTGACTTACAAACGAGTAATCGCTCTGAAGTTGAGAGGCGACGTTCCGACTGTGCCTGATACTAAATCCAGTGCACCGACTACTCCTCAGCCTCCAACTACCCAAAACGTGGTAGTGGCGCCGGTGGTGCAGCAACAGCAACAAATAGTGACACCTCCGGTGAACACGCCGCCGGCGACCCCAGTGTACGTCCCTCCACCGTCGACGGCGAAGCCGCTTCCGGCGGGCAAAGAAGCAGAGTATTGGTTGAAGTTTCAGAACAAGAGATTTTAAGATTGCAGAATAAGAAAGGTTCTGAACTTTCAAAAAAAGCATAATCAGGTCAACCTCTAGCCTTGGCTAGGGGTTTTTCCTATATATGTGTTTCTTTCGCCATCGCACAATGGTCTCATTAATAGTCGTCAGCGTTTCTGCACGGATGCAGGAGCAGGCTTTGCCTTTGAGGTTTTGAAAATGAATCGAACACTTGCATCACTAACGCTTAGCGCGTTATGCCTCTCTTTTGGTGCTCAGCACGCGAATGCTCAAAATGGTTCTGTGGACACGAGTAAGCTCCCCAAGGCCGACCAGATTTATAAAGCTCCCTATAAGATTCAAATTGTGGATACTGCTCCGAAGGTCACGAGCGTGCCGGCAGCGTCAGATCCAAATCAGATCTTTGTGATTCCAATGCCGAAACTTCAGGCGCCAGCTACGGAGATTATTTACGTCAATCCTCCAGGTGGAGGTATATCAGGGATCCCACCAGGGATGGCTGCGGTAAACGTTTCGCAGCCACCCGCGTCGAGATTCGGTTCCAACATGCCCGCCGCAGGAACCTTCGCGCCGGGGAATCTCAAGCCAGGATACAGCTCGAATGCTTTGGCTAATCAGAAATTTGTATCCGGAAAAGTGAAAGGAACTGCTGCTGAAACCGTTACCACGCCTGTTTCCACCAGACCAACGGCGCGAAGTGTCGGTGGACAAAAAACTCTTGTGTATGATTCGCCTGGTTACGGTCAGGGGATTGGTGGTTCTGGTTCGATTAGTGTTATGACGACGCGTGATGTGAAAGCTGTTCGATTACCACGCCGAGCTCTGCTCGATCAGGCGAAGGCTCCTTTGAAATAAAGTACTGGAAAATCTAAACCGATATCGGTTGAAGATTTTCGGACGCTGAAACGGCGTCCTAGGCAGAGGTACGGACAATTCCCCAGTGAAACGAATTTAGGACGCCACGTCGAACTTTTAGCCCGTTTTTA
>CAZRMH010000153.1:7294-17344 GCA_964600935.1 uncultured Candidatus Obscuribacterales bacterium | reverse complement strand
AAGGTCGGTTTGCAGCTCCAGGAACTTCACGTGTCACTTGCAGAACACACCAATTTTTCTTCAACTTGAAGGTGAGAACTTTTTGGAATCGGCGGTGAGTTCGGCTAATACTCAATAATGGTTGTTCATACATGATGAGCTGTTGGGATAAATCACGGAAAAGTCGCTTGCATTCAACGCGAGATACACGGTTTGATTTGCATCTTCTTTTTCGAAATCGCATTGTTTACCGGTTCGTCCTAGTGTGACGCCATTCAGAGTGAATGATATGGTCCAAAGATCGGCATGCCCACTCTGTCCACGTAAGATAATCGGTGTAGTGCTTGTATCTGGCGCCATATTTGGTGCTTGAACGGAATCCGTAAACTCTCCGCAAGTGTGCACCACTGAAACACTAGTTATTGTCTGATTTGTGCTGTTTAAGACGACTAGCTTTCCATTCCACGACATATGACTGTTCCTCCGATAATGTCTTGCATTCGAAACCCAGCAAATTTTTTGCAACAAGTTTGATTTCAGTAACTGTCTTTGAGCGTATGCACTGGATACAATCGATCAATCGCGACCTAATTAAGTACATCCCGTATCATTGAAAAAATCTGAATTAGTTCTGCATTCTCATAAATTTCCTGCATTGTTGGAATCGGTTTATTGTATAGGTCGTCACTCGCGTAGATTTCTTCCCATTTGAGATTCGTTTCCGAGAGGCTGTTTCCAGCGAGATCTTTAACCCCGGCTGCATTCATTCGTTTTAGAATTTCATAAGCGATAATTCCATGACCTATCGCTGTTGGATGAATACCATCAAGACTAAATATGCCGCCTTGTTCCAGGATGCCAGCGCGATTTGCGTGGTAATATTTTGTGTTTATCATTGGTACTTTCCACTTGATGTATTCTGGAAAGTCATAGCTTGGATTGCCGGCATTTCTTTTTATAGCCATCTCATCGAGTGCCCGATTGATGTTAATCAAGTGAAATTTGTTGCCTGTCATATATTGTGAGTTGGTATCCGTTAAAATGCTATCGATGTCGGCGTTGTACTGATCGACGAAATCGTCGATTTGAACGACAGTATTCATGACGAGTTTCATCGATGACAGTGGAACTAATTCTTCTTTGGCAGCAAAAAAACTGTAGTACTTGAAATACGTTAGTTCCTTCATGACACCATCTCGTGGTCGCTTAACCGTTGTCTGCGGACCAAACCCTTTGAGAAATGGTGCAATGGTCACGTGCGGCACGTTGGCAACAAAAACATTCCAATTGAGTCCTGGCGGATTTGACTGCATAATTCCATTAACGCGATTGATCAATTCTTTGTATTCAAGCTTGAAATCTATAGGATGCCAAAGATTCCAGTTCATCTGAGAGCGCTGTATATGCGTCATTAAATGTGGTGTACCGTCTCCGGGAGTAGTTGTGGCGGAATCAACTTTCATGTCGAGAATCGTGCCCAGAACATTGTTAGAACCGAGCCATATGACTAAATTTTCGACGCCTCCATGGGTCACATGATGATGCAGCCAGTCAAGTTGAGAATAATCATCAAAGGTTGGAGCTCCTGATGGATTGAGCACCTTTGCAGCTGTTATGTAAAATGACTTCGCAATAAAGTCAGATTTCATAGTCGCAAGCATGTTTTTACAGACTGAAGGTGTAACTCCCCACGCATCACCTACATCAGCACCACGGAAAGCGACGTTACCGTAGAACTCTGTTGTCCCTGGCGTTTGGAATGATAAGTTTCCTGGTCCGGTCGAATAGTAGTTCTCAGTATTTTGTTTTAATGCGTAAACCTGGAATGCGGCACCCAACCATTCCAATCCCACGAGGTCTTTATCAGGACCTGCAATTGGCGATAGCGATCGCATAACATCTTCAAGATTGAGTGGTAGCCCACCGTTTCCCCACGTCGGTATTTTGAAAGGAACATTCATCATGTCAGCGATGAGCTTGGAGTAAGATAAGTCGGTTCTTGCGGCCGCCATGGACATAAATCCTTGCGAGATACTGTCGCCGATCACAAACAGCTTTTGCATTTTGAGTCCCTCACCCAAATCTTGTATCGACGCATAAAGCGTGAATTCATTTCGATTGCGAGTCAGCCATCACCAGTGATGGCTAGCGTTAGACCATGAGCTTATGCGGTGACACTGTACTCTAGTGTGTAATCGGCATCGCCATCAGATTTCGATTGCCGTTTCGGTTGAACACCGCCAATATCTGTCTCGTTAATCACGTAGTCCCAGAGGTGGTCGTCCGAGTCGGGCCAATCTTTTTCTCGAAGGATGACTGTTATCTGACCTGAGAATGGAAAAGGTGCGTGATTTATCGACTTGGCGTCTCCAGTCCTCATCGAGTCTAAATTTATCCTGTTGCCTCCGATGAGCAAGAACGGCTCGTCAGGTCCGCTATCTTCTTGCTGGTCATTACAAATCAGGGTATGCAGCGTTAGTTGTGCCATTTCAGTTCCTCCCTCACAAATACAACTTCTATGGACTCTCACAATACGCATGGCATGCGGCTGCAGCTGCATCGCAAATTTCTTTACTTCCAGTTGCACTACACACTGCATGGGCTACATCACACCTGGAATGGCAAGTGCCAGGCAACCAGTCCCAGCTCCATTGTGCCTTAATGAGTCCGATTGCAGCGTCCGGTATGTATAGGCTCGGTGTAATGGTTGATTTGAAAACACTACGTTTTGCTGTGAAGCCCGGTGATGTCGACATTATTTCCTCCTTAATAGGCGAACGGAGTTAACACCATATTTGGTGTCAATTGTGTCCAGCTGTTTTCACTCTAACTGTTGCAGTAAGCTTTGCAGGCGATACGAGCCGCCACGCACGCCGCATAACCGGCCCCCGAGGTCGCCGTCGTGCAAGCTGCAAAAGCGATATCGCAACGGCTGCTGCATGTGCAACCGGGAATCCAGCTAGGGCACCATTGTGCTTGCACCGTTGAATTCGTTGATTTCGATTCGTTCACGGGTATCATCGATGAACGAAAAATTGACTGTTCAGCAGAAAATCCGGGTAGTCTAGACATTGAAATTTCTCCTTATCTATTGAATCTAACGTGAGTAAAAATCTTGTAGTGGCGTCACAATAAATGGAAACTCTCCAGAGACATTGACTCGGACGAATTTTTGTTCTTGGACTCCAGTTTTGCGTGAAGCGAAGGTGAAGATAACTGCAATGATGTGCTGATTTCCCGATAAACGAGATTGACCTGTTTCAACAGAAACTAATGTATAGTCGTTGTTAAAAAACTCCATAGAAACAGAATAGATTTCAGGATATCGAACAGCTAAATAATTTAGCGCTCTGTGCTCTGGAGTCGCTCCAGCATTGTCTGCAAGTTGCATTATTCGTTTGAAAAGCGTTTCGGCAATTGCTGAGAATGCGTCATCTTTTATCGAGGCTGGCTTCGGAATGGACTTAACTAGCTCTTTGGTTTCGAATGAATAGAGTTGGTCGAACACCACGATAGGAAGCGACAACCCGCCACAGAATTCTGGTCTCGATAATGGTCCTAAAATTCCAACGACTAAATCGATATCCTCCGCGGAGCCTACCGGACGAACTGCGTCTACGAGCAGGTCGTAAGCGAAGGGATCACTTGGATGAACAACGTAGGTGTCAATCCCTTGTATGCTCATTACCCAGCATAATTGCTTTAGTAGATATCGAAACTCTGGTGTCGAAACCAGTTTTTTTAGCGCGCCTTTGTCGGAGAGTCCAGCGTTGTCGGTGCGTTTTAAAACTTGCGCATATTCTTTTTCGACGGACTCATTTGGAAATCTAGGATTCAAACTCCCCAGCGCATATATGAACTGAGTCGGTTGTTCATGGTGACTAGTCTCTGAGCTGGAACCTTTACATTTACAGTCTGGTCCGCCATCTTGCAATGAGACTATTCGATTTGATGTGGCATTTCCAACCACATAATTTTCCGATGATTCTAAATTCATTTCTGCGGGTCCTTTTTCCACTTCAATACTCCTCGTGAGATCGTTAAAGAATTGACTTTTTCGCTTTAAGCTTCGCTCTAGTTCCTTGTAAGCGGAATAAGCGTCCAGAATTGGCGGTATTATTGTTGAGCGTTTTTTCGATAATAGAGCTGCACGAAGCTCCGCACCGGTAGCATCCGGGAAAAGTGACTTTAGTAAAGCCACCGCTCCAGTGACGAAGGGAACAGCAAAGCTCGTGCCTGTAAGTTTGATCACCTTGGTGTTGGAGGAATAGCCTTCGATATCGACGCCCGGTGCGAGCACTCCCTGCCTAGCAGAGGCTAGGGAAAAATTTGAGAATTGCGTTGGACGACCTGAGATGTCGCAGGCGGACACCGGAATGACCCATGGGTGGTTAGTTAGCTCACTCCTCGCATACCCCCTCTGATTTCCAATCGCACTAATGATCACTATCATTTTGCGTTGAGCTTCATTCAAAGCCGCAAGAAGATTTTTGTTTGGCGCCGAGGATGAAATTATTCCGGAGCTTATATTGATTACGTTTGCACCATTTCTGGAGCACTGAAATATTGCTTCTGCCAACATGTCCGGAGTCGCGTTAACCTCTAAGTCAGTTGATTCCTGAAAAAGAGGAATAAGTTCATACGTGCACTTCGGTGCAATGCCTGGCACCACAGCTGACCGTTCAGCAATTAGCTGGTTTGCCACGAATGTTCCATGTTTGCAAGCTGACGATGAGCTCACTACGCACATCGTCGACGCATGTCGGGCAATAGCGACGTTCGAGTCGAGGAATGCTACTGGACCATCTATTATTCCGACGCGAACATCTGGTGATCCCTCGGTCAAGCGAAACAGCTTTTCGAGATTAACCAGCTCAAGCAACATTGAATAACTAATTGGAAACTCCTTTGACCGTGCGAACACAGCCTTCAACCGTTGAGCGGTTGAGTGGTCGCCGGTAAACTCTGGTGAATTTAGAAAGGATACCTTCGACGATAATCACACTTTCTGGAAGCTTGCGCAATCGGATAACCGGGTGATGGATTTTCCAAGCGACTTGTGATAATTGCTAGCGTAGAGACGTTTTTCGCGCCGAGGGTGTTTACTTCACGCGAACGATTATTGAGTAGGTCTTTTGTTCACCGCGTTAAGCCTAATTGCGACGAGACCGAGTGACTATTTTCGAGCCAGAAAACTCACGATTGTCCCACAAATATTTTATGATTTGTCCGCTCGAGCTTTTAATCAGGCTGGTCCTGGAGAACAGCCAAAATAGTCGACACTTTTTCTGATGAATTGGCTTGCTGAAACGGGAGATACTGCTCTAGTCGAGGAGTGGCAAATTATTTTTGTCGCGTTATTCGCTCAATAAATGTCAAAGCAGAAAACACTCTTGTTAAAACGGTTGTTTGGGACGATCAAAACGGTTCGAAATCCGAAATCGACAAACTCTCATTACCTTCACAACGTCGGACCGTTAGTTTGACCACGTTCGTTTACGGGTTGCTCTAGCCCTTGGCACCGATCGCATTAACGACTTTCGGCGTTATGGTTTAAATGTGCTGTAATCGGTTTCTTGCGACTCGAAAATTTCATTTTGCTCTCTGCTTTTGTCTGTATTGGATTTGTAGAATTTAGATTTTTGTTGGCAGTCAAATAGTTGCTCACCAACATTGACAGGCTTTCGTACGGAATTTTAGACTCGAATAGGTACATGAGTAGCAGGCGCCCCGGAATCGCTCGCATCGCAGCCTGGTCTGCGGCGAATTCGTTTGAGTAATTTTTCTCAGCGGGAAAAACTGGTGAAAAACTTTTTCGACCTTGGGCGATTTAAGCCCAGGGCAAACAACGTTTTGGTGCGCGATCGGGTTCGCAAGAATGTCGATGAGGAACTTCGATTTCCTGACGAAAAGGATCTTTTTTTGTTCGTAGCCTCTTGCGAAATTGACACGAATGAGTTTGAAGCAACCGCGCATAAACTGAAGATCTTGAGTGCAATTGAGCAGTCAAATTTTAAGTCGGGAGCTGCAAAACTTGAGTCGTCTGCAGAGTGGTTTCGTGTGTTGCCGGCTGAGTGGATCATTACGGAATTTAGACCTGTGCTTGAGCGTTTGCCTGTTAAAGAGTCCATCAAGCAGTCTATTCGTCAGTCGAAAAAGTTTGTCAAGATTCAGATTTCTGAGCAGTTCGATTCGACGTTGAGTTGCTATCAAATACTCAATTTTGCTACAGCGCGGTTTGCAAAAAATGTTAGAGGAGTCTTGTTTGAGCCGTGCTCCTTCAAGTTGTATAACCATGATGATTGGCAGCTCAAGCGGTTTGACGATGTTGAAAACATTGTGCCATCAATTGCGCCCTTCTTATCTATTTTGACTTCGCGCGAAGGTGAGAGGTCTCGGATCACCAGTCATGGTTTGTCGCGTTTCAATTTACCGGAATTACAGTTTGAAAATGTTTCTCAGTCAATGAGCGGTTCTTGTGTATATTTGATCAATGCGATTGCGCAGAGTTTAATCGAGAAAACTGTTGACTCTAGACTAAACAATACTAGTGCGCTCTCGTTGTTGGAACCACTGGTGGTATCAACTGCTGATGTAATTAAGGGGAACCAAGGCAATCTTCCGTTTCAAAGTTGTGTTCCACGAAAAACAGAATTGCGATTGACGATGCGAAGACAGAATGGTGCTGTCAATCTTTTTGCAATCTTCGATGGGAATCAATCCGAGCAAGACTCTTCGCTTGGCGGTCTGCTTGCTACGCTGAGTTTGTTGCGTCCAGGCGATGATACGATGCTTGAACATATGCAAACAGGTTGAATTTCTCCAGCGCCTGTGTACAACGCGTGGGACCGGAAATTAGCATGGTTGGAGGTTGAAGCGCCCCGCTGCACCATTACTTCAGCGAGTTTATCTTTTCGGAAAAGGATTCAACGTCTCCGAAAGCTCCACCGTTATAGAGCACGCCGCCGGAACCATCGAGCATTACGACGTGTGGAATTCCTTTGATGCCATATTGATTTGCTAAATCTCTTTCTTCGTCAAAGTTGACTGATTGAAATGTTATATTCCTGAATTTGCTTTTTGTCGCTTCAAACACGGGAGCGAAGGCTCTGCAAGGAGCGCACCAATCGGCGCAGAAGTCGAGGACTTTTCTCACTTTGGTCACGCCAGCCGAAGCCGCTGGCGGCTGTTGTGCAGGGCTGCTACTGGTCGTTGCGATGGCCGCGCCACTCGATTGGTAGCCACCCGTTTTCATCGAGGAGAGCTGCGACAAGCCCGTTGCCGCGTGGCTCTTCAATGTCGCATCGCCATACTGGCTGACCCATTGATATTCTGCCTTCGCTTCGCTGGTGTGATTCATCGCTTGATGGCAGAGTGCGAGGTAGTAGCGGGTCAGGGCATTGTTTGGACTCTTGGCTTTAAAAAATTTGAAGTCTTGCAGCGCTTGCGCATAGTTGCCGGCTTTGTAGGCCGCTACCGCAGAGTTGAAACTGGGTGCGCTGAACGCCGCAGGCTGAGCCGCGAGCCATAGTGATAGCGAACAGAAAATCAACCATCGTTTCATCACATCACCCTCAAAAATTCTTTAGCCGCGACGCACAGTGGCGCTAGGCAAAAAACAACTCGTTTACTCGCATTACGCAATCTCTGATTAGATTCTAACTCTTTATGAGTTCGCCGTCGACCGCTACATTTTCGCGCGCTCTAGAGGCGACCCCGAGAACCCTCTTAGCTCACTAGTCGTTTGATTGCGGTACTTGGCACCACTCTACGCCCTCAAAATTATCGTCTTTGTGCGCCTGACCATCGATTGAATAAACGCGATTTGCGGTTTCAATTTCTTCTTCGTGACGCCCTTGTTCATGAAGCGCGTAGCGCAGGAATTGGAGCTGGTCGACGAGGTGTAGATGCTTTGGTCCAAACATTTGCTCGCTATTTTCTATCGACGAACGCATGATGGATTCAAGTGCTTTTACATCGCCTTTGATCAACGCTGCGGACCCCAAAAGTGTCAGAATTGTATCTTCTACAAACGAATCCGAAGTGCTTCGAATACCTTTGAATAAGTCATAGGCCTTTTGAGCACAGCTTTCTGATAGTCCCGTATCCCGCGCATTCAATTCGAGTAATTTCGCTATGTCCAGGTAAGAACGCATCAACGCCTCTGGCTCTGCCTTGGATGCTTGACTGTCGAGCCACGCCGCTCGCTGCTTGAGCATCTCAATCGCGGGCGCAATTGAATCTTCGTTTTCCTCGAGCAATTGCATGAAAACAACCATGATTAGCGTAAACTTCACGCCGCCATCATTCAGTCTATTCGCTTCGCGAAGAGCAGAGTTGAAACTGCGTTTTGCGTTTTTGTAATCCTCACGACTCAGATGCGCCGATGCGAGTTCCACTTCATCGTCGATTCTGCGAGCACGAGCTTTATCGATCGATTTCGAATCGCCAACTCTCGGTTTTTCCTCACTCATTCTCTTCAGCCAATCGATTGCATCAGGTGTTTCTAGCCAAGACTCACGCGTGAGATTGGCATAGATCTCTGACCAAGGTTCGATATCATCTAAATCTGACTCATCATCATCATCATTAGTGACGTATCCGGTGTTAATCAAAAAGTGTGGAACAAATTCATCCTCAACAAGAGCAGCAGCAAATGCGCCTCTCGAAATAAATGAATCTCCATGCTGACGAAAACGCAGTAAGGCGTTCAAGTAGAACCATTCGAATGTCGGAACTGGATCTCGATCGAGAATTTCGCGTGCTCGCTCATCTTGATTTTGAACTATGAGATATGTCACGAGGCTATAACTTAGTATGTCGATTAAGTTTTGACCGACGTGCAAGTTATCCAGGTCAATACTTTCTAAGAGTTTGATCGCCTCATCTCGTTTGTTTTGATTCCATAACGTCTTGCTTAACCCTACCGTCGCATGTCCTAGAATGAACGACACTGGTGATTGTTTCAAGTACACTTTCCGAGACGTGTCAATTGCTTTTTCGTAGTGCTGCTTTTGTTTGTCTAAGTTGTCAGTTCCAATTGCCAGCACGAGGTGCGCGAAACCTGTGCTGTCTTCCGCCAAGACTCGCTCTGCAAGCTCAACTCGTTCTTGGGGAGTTTCAGCCTCGATAATACTGCTCAGATCATCGATCAGACTTTTGTCTACGTGACTTTCCAATCGTTCGACTAACCACTCCAAGTCTTGAATTGATAGTAGTTGATTACTCTCGATGCTTGGGCTGGCGTTGGGCATTATGTGCCCTCCTGGATTTGAAGTGCAAGGCTTTTTACTTCACAGTGACTCGGAACTCCTCTTCGGAAGCAGCTGCTAGCGAATCAATGTGTTCAGATCATCGCATCACAGCGCGCAGGATGCAAGTCTTGACGTTTTTGCCCTTTGTCACAGCTTCATGATTTGCAGTTATTCCAAAATCACTCAAACTGATTCTGGTGCATAAACATAATCATTCCGCACAAACTGCTCAACAAATCCCATTCGTTTATACAGCTGCAATGCCATCGCCGATGAGTAAAGACAAACAGGCTGATCGACTTCAGATAGCGACGACTCAATAGCCAGCTCAGCCATTCTCCTTGCGAAACCCCGCCCTCGAAATTCCTCGATTGTACAGACGTTGTAAATCATATTTACTCCGCACGCTGCCACCCATGTGACACCAGATACGGGGCGCCCATCGCAATAGCCCACGAACCACTTTTGCGGAAATTTGCTTACAGGAAATCGTTCCAATGCATAAATTCGAAAATGTTCTGCGACATCGGGAGGCACCGAAAAACCTTCACAGAAAGGAACCATAAAGTCATCGACTTGTTCCGGCGTCGTCACTGGTTCGATAGTTAGCCCCGCGGGCGGTGCGGACGCTTTGTATTCGGCAAGGTTCAAACGCAAGCAAGGTTCAGAGTAATGCGAGAGTCCGGCGGCAAGCAACACCTCGTGCAGTGCGCTCGTGTTTTGACTCAACGGACCAACTCGCCAGGTCAATGGGGTCGAGTATGACTTGAGAGTTTGGCATACGCGTTCGAGCAGCCCATCAACATTCGCATCTGTT
>CAZRMH010000153.1:0-7284 GCA_964600935.1 uncultured Candidatus Obscuribacterales bacterium | reverse complement strand
GTTCATCCATGGCACTTGATACCTGGTGATGAATTGAGTCACGAAGGCATCTTCGCTAACAACGCATCCATTAATGCCCTCCGAATCCGCGGCGAAACAAATATAGTTGCCGTCAACTCTGCGACCGATTTCTTCTTTAGATACTTGCTGCATCAGCTGTATAAACCCTGGATGAGAAACCTAGTATACGAGAAATTTTCGCATCAGATCTATTGACTTGAGGCTTGCAGATTTTTTTCGGTGGCATCTTGCGCGATATCGCCAGTTTTGCAAGTTAGCACGTCCGGGTTTTAACTTCGGCTTATCTTTGGGGATCTTTCTCGATTTTTGCAGACATGCTTTCGTCGTTTTTCGCTAAGTTCAATTTGTTAAGCTTCCGATAAGCCCTTGCGCGCG
The DNA here is from genome assembly GCA_964600935.1 of uncultured Candidatus Obscuribacterales bacterium. Lineage (GTDB taxonomy): Bacteria > Cyanobacteriota > Vampirovibrionia > Obscuribacterales > Obscuribacteraceae > JADYXR01. Next base: position 6,888 of record CAZRMH010000153.1, on the reverse strand, counting down.
AGCGATACAGCGAGGCATTCTCTGGTGATAGGTTGATCGCGTTTGTGAAATCGCTGATGGCTTTTTCGAATTCACCAAGTTTTAGAAAGACAATCCCACGTTTTTCAAAAGCAGTCTCGTCCTTATCGTTAAACGCGATGATGCGACTGTAATCAGCAAGGGCTGATTTATAATTACCGAGCGCTTCCTGACATTGTGCTCTAAGAAGAAACGCTTCGTCGTCGCGTCGGTTGCCTGCCGCTGCGCGGGTAAGATCGGCGATTGCTCCGTTGTTATCGTGCAAATTCATTTTGATACGCGCTCGAACGACATAGTTCTCGCGGTCGGGAGCTAGCTTGATCAGCTTGTCGGCGGATTGCAGGGCGAGTTTGTTTTCGCCCAAGTCACAGTAAACTCTTGTTTGTCCGGAATAAGATTCTGGATCGTTCGGTTGATTTTTGAGCGCAAGTTCGAAGTCTGCCAATGCTTTTTTATGCTGCTTCAGCTCAATGTAGACCACTCCGCGTTTTTTGATGGCGGAAGTGTATTTGGGTTCAAGTGAAATGGCTCTGGAGAATTGTTCTCGGGCTTCTTCGTAATTTTCTTCTTTGTTATAGATGCGTCCACGATTGTAGAAGATCGTTCGGTTACGAGGATTCAATTTTTCTGCGCAGTCGAGATAGTATTTCGCCTTTTCGAACTGATGTTTGTCGATTTGAATGCGAGCCTTTTCGACGAGTTGTTGATCGTCGGTGAGTGCAAGAACCGGTTGTTGTGCTAGGAGCGCTGCCACCGTGATTAGTGGCGCTAGTTGATTAGAGAATTTCATGCTCGATCGCCTTGTGAATCAGAGCGATTGGTTTTGTCGCTTCTCGCTGATGATTTAGAGACAGTGAAAATCATCTCATCTGAGAGTCTCTCGCTGAATGGCTGCCCGTGCCAGCCGCCTGCGACGCTTGCGACATAAAGACCAGATTCGGCGATGAATTTTTCGATTTCTGCGCGAGTCAGGAATCTAAGCTCACTGTGTGAAATTAAGTTTTCATCTGAAAACTGATAACGTAATTCAAAGGTCATTCGATCGCCATTCATGGCAATGAACTTTCTCGATTCGATTACGTTGCCATTCGGCAAGTCGATGTTGAGTTCGTAATTCCAGTTGCGACACCAGTCGATGAGAGGGTTTCGCGATTCGAAAACAATTTTGCCGTCGTGTTTCAGATGTTTGCGCATCGTGGAAAAGGTAGCAATCACATCGTCGTCTTCTAATAGAACTTGGAACGCATGACCCGTCATGATGATCAAATCAAAACGTTTATTCGACGAATAATTTTGAGCCGACGATTGAACCCATTCGATTTTTTTTCCGTGTGGTTTTCTGCGCGCGACATTAAGCATCGCTTCCGATGGATCAACACCAGTGACATCGTGATTTTTCTCTGCATACGCATTGCACAGAAGTCCGGTTCCACAGCCAAGATCTAATATAGATTGAGGCGTATCGCCAGCCAGAGCCAAGTAGAAATCGCGATCGATAGACCAACCGCTATCTAGATCGTAGATTTCTGCTAACTTCGAGTTCTCGTAGTGATTATCGGGCATACTCTCGGCTCGTCGTGGTTTGGTAATTCTATCGTGTTCGACACATCGATGTCAGTCGCGAGCGCGATTGGAAAGCGCCGTGACCATTAGCAAGGTGAAAAATAAGAAGCCGTGCCGAACAATCAAGTTCAGCACGGTCTCTGATAAATGGACTCCGTTGGCCTGTCGGTTACCTCCAGGAGCGATTGCCCCAGTATCCGACGCGGCGATGCTCGAAGTCATTGAGTTCGCGGGTTATTTCGCTGTTCAGGCGCGCCAGTTTGTTGTTGAGACTGGTGCGTTCTCTGAATGACAAACGTCTGCCACTCATTCTCATGTCGGCTTCGAGTTGACTGATTTGTGAAAGCTTATTCTGTAGTCTATTGGCTTCCGATCGGCTTAAACGGCGACTAGCTATACCAGCGTTTATCCGAGCTTGCAAATTCGATTGCGTTACGTTGATGCTGTTGCCGGGACCGCCCCACCGTTGCGAGTACTGGGCGTCTGCCGGAGCTGCTATTGCTAATGTAGCAATCAGTGCCACCAACGATAATGTATTTAAACCCTTCATAAGTCCATCTCCTTAAAACTAGTTGAAATTCCCTCCGTGAGGGGCGATTGTTTTGATGACGGAGATCGGCTTGCAGAGTTCCAAGATCCCTTTTTAATCTTGTTGTGGGAACAAATTCCGAAGATATTACTCTGATAAAGCGGCTCTTACTCTTCGCACTACAAATGGTGTCAACCAGTATTTCGCAATTCTGGGCTGAATGAACAGCTCGAAGGCTTTGTAATCTGGGTTTGCCAGGCGTAGGTATCTGTGCCTAACACTGAGTCTTTCTTGCCAATTGTGCCAATTGCTTGTCCACTAAGTTTTAGACTTGAGCAATCTAACCTCGAAGCTGTTGACAGCCGCCTGCTGATAGCCCAGTTTCTGCACTATACTTAGGAGAATCGGACCGAGCCTATCTGCAAGCGTTAGCGCGATACAACTGACCTCGTAACTCCAAATTAACTGTTTTCGAACGAAAAGGCGTAATTATCTTATCGCATCGTCCTAACCTATTAATATTCGGTCAGCATCACTACCAGTGGTGCTCCCAAAAATTGCGCGAGTCCTCTTTCGGATTTGAATTTTTGTTGATTTTTACTGCTTTCAGTTTCATGGGGGGAGCAGCTTTTGGAGCCGATGCAGAGAAAGCAACGCCACTAAAAGGAGAAGTTCGATCGGGAAGAAATCAAACCACTGTTCCTTCTGCACATGCTCAATCCGACGATCCGTTTAGTACTGATTCGGCCGGCAGTGCCTCGGGTGACGATTTTTCGGGGACTGAGGCTGAGAAGGGAGTTCCGCGGAAGAGTTTCAGCCCAACGACAACCACGGGTGCGAGAACTAGTCCCACTAATAGCGCCAAGCCGACTAAAATTCCAGCGAAGGATGACTCATCCAGAGTAAATCCTTCATCAAAGAGTGGAGCATCAACAAGCATCCCGCAAAGAAATGCTCCAGCAAAACGTGTTCCCTCAGGAATGGTTCTTTCAAAACCCCTTTCTCCCAATCAGTCCTCCACTGAAGACCTCCCATCGCGACCCGGTTATACTCGAAAGTTCTCTTCGCAAACTGATTCTTCTAGGACAAGTCCTAGTGCACGGCGAGAAGCGTTTCAAAAGTCCATGCAACGAGCAAGAGCAGGTGTTCAATCTACTCGCAATGTGAACACCGATCCTTATTTTCAAAAAGGTGTCGTGGCGGAACAAAACGGCGACCTCGCTGGTGCTCTCGAAAATTTTGTTGTTTCAGTAAACAATGATCCGACTAATAAAGAATCGCAAAACGCGTTGCACAAAGTTGAGTTGAAGTTTAAGCGCAAGTATCCAGCCTTTCACGCTTACAGTTCTTATTTCACCGGCAAAAATGATGCGCGTCTGCTGCTCAACTATGGAGTGAGACTTTATTCAATCAGCTGTTTCCGGCAAGCTGAAAACTTGTTCAATAGAGCTGCGACGCTTGACCCGGATAATCCAAACGCTTACTTCAATCTCGGTGTGATTTACGAACACGATGGGCAGCTTTCGAAAGCGCTTGCTCAGTATCAAAAGTCGTTAGCTTTGTTCAAACTTCATGGAGCAGATTTGGCATCATCTGTCAGCACTCAGGCTCAGGATTCTCGTGGGAAAACGCTGAAAGGAGTTGTCGTGAAATTGAATCGGGAGCGCCGTCGGTTCAGTGGAATGGAAGATCCAACAAACGGACCGCAGTTGGCTCAAGCTGCCGTCGACAGCGTTGTGCTACAACTGAAAGGACAGCCGAGTAACATTCCAAAATGGCCGACTCTGGGTGTCGCGCAGCCGCCAGGTGGTCGTCCGAAAGCGGCATCGCGGCACGTTGATACTTGCGATCATTGCTTGATTCTTCGCGACGTCGAGATGTGGCCAAACTAAATTCGTAATACACTGGTTGAGGTTTAAAACTTTGTTACTGCAAGAATACACCGACAGGCACACGATCCCCGGAGTTGTCACATTCGCGGAAAATGAATATGAATTGGTTTACGCGACAATCACGAGCGACGCGTGCAAAGCTGTTGTTTATCTTCAAGGGGCGCATCTGACCGAGTGGTGCCCGGTAGGTCAGGAGCCAGTGCTCTTCTTAAGTAAACGATCGATGTTCGCTCCCGGCAAAGCGATCCGTGGTGGCGTTCCAATTATCTTTCCGTGGTTTGGTCCGCGCACAGCGAACAAATTTTCTTCGCGCACAGATGGACCGTCGCATGGCTTCGCGAGAACGTCTAAGTGGACGCTAATCGAGGCGAAGACGAATGACAAAGACGTTGTTTTGCAGATGACTTTGGAACCAGATGATACCACTCGTTCTCTCGGTTACGACGCGTTTCGACTTCTATACAAAATTACGATGGGAGAATCTCTTTCTCTGGCGCTGACTGTAGAGAATAAGTCGTCTGATCCGCTGTTTTTTGAAGAAGCGTTGCACTCATATCTCGCTGTTGCTGATGCTCGGCAAGTCACCATATATGGTTTAGCCGACACAGAATATTTAGATAAAACTGATGAGTTTAAACGCAAGCGCCAGGATGAATCTTCGCTTGTTTTGTCCGGCGAAACTGACCGTCCATATCTGGACACAGAGACGGTCGTAGAAGTAAATGATCCCTTGCGCCGGCAGATAATCGTCGGTAAAGAGAATTCAAAAACGACCGTCGTTTGGAATCCTTGGGCGGACCTGACATCAAAACTAATTGATATGGAACCTGATGGCTGGCAGAACATGGTTTGCATAGAAACTGCAAACGCTCTAGATAATGCGATTACTCTTGCTCCGGGCGAATCACATACTATGTCGGCGCACATTGTCTCGAAGAAGCTAAGTTGAGAGCTGAAGCGGATTCGGGAATTTTAGGCGATGTTTGAGGGTGGAAGTAACGATGAAAACGTCTCGTTATTTCCAAAGGATGGATTTGATTGCTTTCTCTGCTGCCGGTAAATGAGCATTGAAGAGCGCACCGGGGGCGGTGTAGGAAATTTCTTGTACGGCGGAACCTGTTCCATCACTGTCCACGTATCTGGTTTGCGTTGTTGTGTGCTCGGTGTCTTTGTAGGCGCCCTCTACGACGAGGACGCGCTTGCCGTTGAGATCCTCGGTGAATGCTTTCGAGATATTAAAGTTTCTCGACTTGTCATCGATCACTTCGGCAAGCGATTTCAGCTCTTCGGAACCTTTTGCAATACTATGCTCGACTGCTTTCAAACAGTTTGTGAACGCCTTGGCTGCGTCTTCACTTATCCGATTGCCGCGAAAACTGGAATTTAATCTGACGTCATGGTTATCTGCGGGATGGTATTCGACGAGACCATCATTTGCCTTCAGGTTGACATTGTCACGTTTTACCCAATCGGTTGGAACTTTCATTAGTTCGATTTGACCGGTCGAAATATAGTTACTTTGGGATTCTGGTGCGTTGTTAGTGGCACTACGGGCGGTATTATCGCTGTAGACCCTAGTGAATAAACTGTCTGGACTCCAATCGACTTTAGCCTGCGAGATGCCGCTCACATCCACTTTACAGACTTCACTAGGCATCATATTAACCATTAACATTTCTCCTCTAACATAGCAGCATCTTCGGTTTCTATTAGGACAAGGAAAGTGGAACTATTGGTGTCAACTCTTGAAATATTTGGAACTCTTCGACTTTACCTGGACATCAACTTTTGGAATTTTTCGAATACTGTTAACCTACTTGGACATCACTTTGATGTTACTGCGCACCCACGCCTGGTCTTGTGGTGTCAAATCGGAAAGTGCACTGTTCAAAATCTCTGTTTCGCGGTGGTGTTTTTTGACGGGATCCGGCGTCGTCAGATCGCCGGCGGCAGGGGATTGCTTCGTCGAATCGTTGAATGCTTTCTCGCTCTTGACGCCTGCAAAGGTGAGCTGTGTTCTGTAGTCTTCGTAGCTAACGATGTCGAATTTTCGTCCTGTTTTCAGGAGCCCTATTTGGTCATCCAGGGAACCTGCATTCGCGATAAGACTCTTCAACTGACTACGTTCTCTGATTTTTTGTGTTTCTGAAACGTTGCTATTCTGCCAAGATTTATGAGTGTTTTCGATTACAGCAGTTACTTCCTGTGCATAGTCACTATCGCTGATATGACCGTTTATTTTCTGCATCCGCAATAACTGCATCTCTTTTTCTGGCTCAACGCGGTGGTTTTCGCGATTTTTCGCTACCTCTTGCTTTAGTTGGTTTTCCACGCCGTGATTGGTTTGCATTGCAATGAATAAATCATGAACCTTGATTGGTCGGTCCTTTCCATGATCAGCGGCTCCACCCCATTGATTGTCGATTGTCACCGTACCGGCTTTCTCATTGTAATCAGTGATGGTAACAACATGAGCACCACCTGAGCCACCAGCGCTTCCCGCGCCGGAATCAGTGTAAAACGGCTCCGCTACTGTATTAACCCGAACGATTGATGGTAATTGACCACGGTCTTTCAAAACTTTGAGTTTGGCAGAGAGTTCTTCTGTAGAGTTGATCATCGTGACGTTGGAGTCGCCCTCTCGCTTCTCGGAGACCAACGCCACATCCTTTTCCGGACGGGCAGAAATAAGATTGCTTACGATGGCAAGTTCATCTTCATAAACAAATGGACGACGCATTGGACCTTTAGCGTCGGTTTTCTCCGTTCCACCAGGAATCGAATAATCCATCAGTCTTTCGCCACGATCCGCTTTGTCACCGGCTGCAGGCTCGACTTGCTCATAACGAATGTTAGTACCATGTTGCGCGTTATATTTCGCATAGT
>CAZRMH010000152.1:0-17492 GCA_964600935.1 uncultured Candidatus Obscuribacterales bacterium | reverse complement strand
CAGGCGATTCACATCTATTGATGGAACTGGTAGTGTTTCCTGGATCGTTCGGAGAGTTCTCGATGTTAGAACTACTATATTCAGCTCGAAAAAACTTTGGCAACGCTGCGATTGCCCTTACTATCGCCATTGGTTTTGCCGCAACTTTTCCTCTATCTGCCCACGCGCAGCGCGGAGAAGATGGTTATGACGGACCCCGCGGTGGAGACGGACCGCGTGGCGGTGGACGACCGCAGTTCATTCCACCAGTGCCACCGGCACCTGTGACACCGCCTTCCAGACCAACTCCGGTCATTCCAACTCCGGGCAATCCCTTAGCCAACCCGACGCCAGTTCAGACCGATTTCCAGAGCGGTTTGTCACAGTTTCCAGGCAACTCGCCGGAGGCTGCCAAGATTTATCATGAGGCTGCTCTGGGTGGCGTCATTTTAGTTCCAAACAACAACTTTCCCAAAGAAGAAGCTGCCAACGGTCCAATTTCAGGTATCACTGTTAAGTGGACCGAAGGGACGCACTTCGAGAAACCAAACGAGTTTATTGTCAAGTTGAACGATGGTGAAATTCTCGTTTCGGTCAAACGACCATCTAAATTGGCTTTAATCAAAACGCCGCTCGGTCGAGTTTCTATCCAATCAAACGGCGATGTTCTTGCTCGTTTTCAAAAGGGCGTTCTGCGTGTTACCAATCTTGATGGCACTGGAAAAACGATCCAGGCGCAGTTCGACAAAAAGGGAATCTTCGATACTCCGATCACAGTTAGTTTGAAAGCTGGTTCGGAACTCGTCTGTGGTGAGAAGCGGTTGGCGCGTAAAGATCTGAGACCCAAAGATGGTCTTGCTCGGCGCGGATACAAAGTTATTGAAAATCCGCATCTAGCAGTCAGCGAAATTTCAGTTGAATCCATAATGCGCAATGATGACCTGGTCTCAAGTCTCGCGCAATCCACCAACGGTTCGAAGGAACGTCGCATTCTGAGTGACATGTCGAAGATGGCTGCTATTCTGAATTTTAAAAACGGAACGCAAGGTTTCCAGGTCGAAGACAATTCTCAACTTGCTGCTGGTGAAACTTCGAAATCGTTCTAAGCGCCCTTGAGCGCATGGCTATTCCATCCGAGTCCGAAAGTTTGAGGCTGAAACTGTTTTCGTCGAAACGCCCTTAGGGCGCCAGATTTATGATGCTCTTATCGGTTCTGTTCTTTGTCACGTTTCGGGGCAGACCGTAAACCGTAATTACGGCTTCACCACCAGCGGTGGCAGTCACGGAATCGGAACATCTGACTTCGACAGCAGTCCGTCCATTGGCTGTGACAGTCGCATTCTTCGAATTGACATTTTTCATTTTAACCAGACAGTTTTGATCCGAGCTTATCACGACGTTATCGACGTTGCCAGACGCATCCACTGAAGACTGACCAGAAGCCGAGCAGGCAAAATCTGTTCCTGTGATACCACTCACTCGGACTAGTGAAGTTTTGGCTGTAGACAGGGCGACGAGAGAGGGCATAGCAATACTAATTTTGGCGGTTTCGGCGCTGAAGTCATCTTTGGTTTCGATGTTGAGCGTACCCTCTTTGATCTCGAATTTGATTTTGTCAAAACTATTTTTGCTGCAGTCGACAGTAACTTTTGCCGCTCCGCCGACAGCGATCTCGGTTTCGAGGGCCGCAGCTACTCGGACTTTATCAAATGTTCCACTGACAGAAGCGTCACCGCTTTTTGCCTCTGAAGTATCTTTGGCCAGCGGTTTCACCAACGGTGCCGCTGTTGTAGCATCGGTCGGTATTGTTGCATCTGTTGGTGTAGCGGGAGCTGTAGTTGTCGTACCAGTGCTGGTGGTCACCGATGGTGTCACCGAAATTTCCTTCTTGGGATTCTCGGGATGCTGAAATTCGTCGGGATTGTCGCAGCCGCTAAGGGCGACTAGAGCAATTAGTGGAACAAGAACTTTTCGCATATTTGTTTCCCGTTTGACGTCAACGCACACTCTCAAAATACCATCCGCAATTTTATCAGCGTTGTTCGATCAATACTTGAATCTAAAGGATGATATGCAAACGAGCGGCAACGTCTTGGGAACCGATAAACGGCACGGTTTGATTCGCCCCCGTCTCGTCATCGGCTTTTCCCTTTCAGTTTCGTGAAGAGCAACCTGCCCTTCGAGATTTAGCCGCCTCAACTGCGGCGTGTGCCGCCGCCACCACCGCCGCCGCTGTTCATCGGAGCGCGCGCGAAGGCGTTGCCCTGCCCCGAGTATGTTCTGCGACTGGCGTACGAACTGACGGCTGAAAGTGCTGATTGCGCGTTGTATTTCACCATCGGATCTTTGGCAATCGAGGCGACGTAACCAAACTCTGCTGCAGCCTTTTGAAGTTGACCCTGTCCTTGATAACAAAGACCGGCGTAGTAATGCGTCAGCTCATTGGGCTTGATTTGAGCAAGCGTTTTCAAAGCATCGAAATATTTGCCTTGTTTGTAGAACACTTTGACTTGAGTCATCGGAGGCAATGCTTTGCCAGGCGGCGTTGTTTTTGCTGCGGTTGGAACCGTGGTTCTTGGCGCGACCATGGCCGTTTCACCGGCGGTGGCATCAGTGCGCACCGCGCCACTCAATCCGCTGCTCGCCTCCTTGCCCGATTGCGGCCCTCCATCTTTGCTCAGAATGTCATCGACGTTTGGAAGCTCTGGTTCAGGCATCGTGAGCGGATTATCGTCGCTAGTCGCGTTCGTCGCACTGCCGGTCGAGGTTGTTTCGCTGCCGGTCGTTACAGTCGCCGCAACTGATTGCTGTGATTCGGCTGCGAAGCAGTGGGGGGCGACGAGCAAACCGGCAAAAGCTAATCCGGCAGCCAATGTATACACTCGCAAACCGGGATTCTTTGCCTTGCTATTCATGTCGTGAAGCTCCACTTCGTCAAAAAAAGACATCATGTGGTTTATCTACCCGGAAGGCTATGCAACATATCAGAAACCAAGCAATATTCAGCTTTTCTTTATGTCGTCAACGGGTTTCCGGTGCCGGCATGGAGTTTGATATTGTCGGGCTCCAGAGCTCTTGTTTCAGTTGCTTAAGCACGTCGGTCGGTTCGTTGGGCATAAGAGTTTAGGTTGGGCTTGAATCCGTTTTGGAACAGGTTTAAGACCGGAGGTTGCTTATTCTGGCGATTGAAAAATTTTTTCGATTGATTGAGGTCAGGCTAAACGGACCGCGATTTGGCTCCTCGCGTTCGACCGGCAATTTGTTTTTCGTTTTTTTGACTTGCATAGTGTGCAGTCTCTGGTACGCGCATGATACCTGGGCTGCCGCGCCTCTCACCAGTCGGCAGGTGCAAGAGAAGATGGAGCAATTTGCCCGTTCCAGTCGTGTGAGAGAAGCTCGAGACTTGGGCAACAAGTGGTTGGAGACTCATCCTGCCGACGTTGATATTCTGGAACGATTGGGTTTCCTCGACAACCTTGAATGCGATTACGCTTCCAGTCTAAAACATTTGACCAAAGTTTTAGACCTCACCGGTGGTGGCAACGGTCGTGTGTTGAAACCGCAGATTTATACGGTGCGTGCATATGTAAATGGACAATTGAAGAAAAAAACTGAAGCGCTCGCAGACATCGAGAAGGCCATAAAACTGATGCCGAATTCTTATGAGGTGTATCACGTCAGAGGGCAAATTCACCTCTATCTTGGTGAGTACAAAAACGCCCTTCCCGACCTTGAAAAAGCGCTAACAATGGAACCTGGATGTGATAACTGCACTCGCGAATTGATGCGCGCTTTAGCGGCCTTGAAAATGTACGACAGGCAGAAGGTCTGGATAGATAAACTGATACCGAAGTTTCCAACTAGATCGAATCTGTTATATCAAGTCAGGTGGGAAGCCGAGCACGGCGATCCGAAGAAGGCCGCACAGTTGGCTGAATCTGTAGCACACAAGTTTCCGGATAACGCTGAAGCGCAAGTAATCGCATTCGATCTTTGCCAGCCATTCGATCATGCGCGCGCTGGAAGGCTAATTGAGAAGGCGTTAGATCGATTACCTGGTGAATTCGAAATTCTAAGACGATCTGCAGAATCAAAAATCTTGGAATCAGATTTTGAAGGCGCTCTTGCAACATTGCTTCCGCTGGTCAAGACTCATCGGCAAGATCCCGCGATTCGAGAGATGCTCGGAGTTTGTTATCGAAGACTGAATCGATACGAAAGAGGAATAGTTGAGTTTGAGTTAGCAGCAAAACAGCGAGAACCGTCCGGCACTATTCTTCTAGTGCGAGCTGAGAATTACCGGTTGGCAGAACAGTATAAAAAGGCTGCAGCCGACTATGCGCGATTGTACCAGTTGATGTCGAACAGAGAATTTATTCTGCTTGGTGCTCAATGTTGGCATTCGCTTGGTGAAAATAAACGTGCGCTCGATATTCTGGCGATTGCGGAGGACAGGCGTTCTCCGGGAGCACCATTAAACCAGGGCCAACGACTCAAATTGTATGAGATGAAAGCGCAGTGTTTATTTAAATTGAATCAGTACGAGAAATCGCTTGTCGAGTGCAATCGTGCTATCGCGTTGAGTCAAGGGAGCATGTTAATTTTCTTCCTGCGAGCGCAAACAAATGCGAAACTCCACAAGATTGACGAAGCAATTGCTGACTACACTCAAGCGATGAAGTTACGCCCGGACTTTGCCATTTTATATTCCGAAAGAGCCTCTCTCTACGATCTGAAGAACTTGCCGAAATTGGCAGCCAAAGACCGACTCCGTCTTAAAAATCTATCGCGAAGTTTGGAGACAGATTTCTTTGATCAGACTAAGAATTGATTGGCGATAGATTAGGTGAGCAGGCAACTGGGGATGGCGTTCTGACAAATCGCCTTTATAGCTGTGCTAACTGCGCTTTCATCTTCTTGAGCGGTTCCATGTCGCCGCGTTTAGCCGCAACATCAATTCCTGTTTCATAAGTTTGACGCGCTTCTTCAATCTTCGCCAGACCTTCGTAAGCTTGGGCGAGGACTAAGTAACCGGCACTGTGAGTCGGTTTTAGCTCAAGTGATTTCTTCAGGTGCGGGATCGCTTCTTCAAATCTGTTGAGATTCACGAGGCAATCACCGTAGCCGTAATTCGCCAATTGATCGTCTTCATCAATTTCCAGAACTTGTTTAAACATGCCCATGCGTTGCAGCGTTTCTTGCTCTGACGCCTTACGCTGCTCTTCTTCTTTCTTTGTTTTGGAGACTTCTGCCGCTGCCAGTTTCATGCGAATGCTCATCGAAATGGCTTTCTCGTCTTCGGCTTTTTCCTTCCAACCTTTCTCTACGTAGAACACTGAGAGATTGGTGTGAGCCATGACGCAATCAGGATTGAGCTTCGCCAGGTATTCCATCAAATCGATTGCCTCATCGAGTTGTCCGCGCTTCGAGAGAATTACACCGAGCGCTTCGTACGCATCTTCGAGAAACGGATCGAGAGTCAATGCTTCCTTCAAAAGATTGATGGATTGCCAGTCGTCGGTTTCCTTAGTCTCATCTTCTTTTGCAAAGAATGAAAGGGCTTCTTCGTATAATTCTTTTGCTACTTCTTGTGGTGACTTTGGTTGATGGAGCGGCAAAAGTTCAACAGTTGCGTCTACCTTGGCATTGCCGATGGTGACTTTACGAGTTTTTCCCGGAGTTCTGTAATCGCGCTTCACCAGTGCAAAGGCAACATATCGTTTTAGGAACTCGGAGTAACAATTTGACTTAATCCAGCCGATTGTTTCACCTTCGAAAACAATTTCGGTATCAATTGCCCATGGTGTCGCTGGCGGTGGCGTAATCGTCAAACCGACCAATGCTCTGGATGGTGAACCCTGTGTGCGAATTCTCGCCAACACCTCCTGTCCCTGGAAACATCCTTTGCTGTAGCTGACAGCAGTTTCGGTCAAATTTGTCTCTGCTAGAAGATTTTCTTCGGTGAAATCAACGCCAAGTTTTGGATAGCCAGCTTCTATTCTTGCAGTATTGAGTATTCGATCGTCTAGTTTCACTAGACCCATCTCTTCGGCGACCGCGTCGAGCTTGGGACCAATCGGATCTTCAGGCGCTTTGTCACCGAACAACATAATCGGCGGATCGGAATAAATCACCAGAAAACCTTCTTCTCCTGTCATCGAGCTTTTGAAGATTTGAACTTCGTTGTCCGCGATGGAACCGGCAGCGGCGTCTTTCTCGAACAGGTCACGCGGCGGAATGCCATCCAGCAATTTCTGAACTACAGAGCGGCTCTTAGCGCCCTGGATGGTGAGGAAATTTACGGGCTGGGTATCGAAGTAAACTTTGTCAGCGAATCTAAAATTTTCCAGATGCTGTAGGATTGCTTCTCTTTGCGTGATATCACATATGATGGCAAAGTCGTTTTTTAGTTTGTAGATCTGGAAGCAACCGACTGGTCGCGACTTTCTATCTATCAGGCAGCTGAGCTGTGAATCGCCGACCTGTAATTGGTTTATATCATTGGTGGTTTGAGCCTGAAGGTAGCGATTGGCATCATCGCCATAAACTCTGATGTAGCAAACCCAGGGATTGTTATAAAAAGAGTTCGAGTAGCCAGCGTTTTTTCTCAATGCAGAAGTGTCGATGGACTTATCGAGTTCAAGCGTCATTTGGTTGAGCCTCAGTGGTGGAGCTATTCGAAGAAAAGTGCAGTGATTCGGAAGAACCCTCAGCGTTTCGGGAAGATGCGCAAAAGGCGCGGCTTATTAGCCGTCGCCTCCTGCTGATGCTTCAGTACGGTTTGAACTAAACCGAGAATGATTGTCCGCAGCCGCAGTTACCTTTGGCTTGTGGGTTTTTGATGACGAAGCCCTTGCCTTCGAGACCTTGTTCGAAATCAAGCATGGTGCCTTTCAGGTAAATCGCACTCTTCGGATCAACGAAGACTTTGACGCCGTGCTGTTCGATGACGTGATCTTTCTCTTGCTGTTTGTCGAAGCTGAGACCGTAAGACATGCCTGAGCAGCCGCCACCGCGGATCTCAAGTCTCAAGCCTTCTTTGTCTGGTTCTTCGGTGAGAAGTCGTTTTACTTCACCGGCCGCCGATTCCGTCAACGATACGATCGAGGCTGGGGCTTCAGTGGTAGTGGTCGTTTCGGACATTTTGTCACCTCTATGGTTGTGGGCTGAACGCTGCTTGAAGGCTCGCCCACTTGCTATTCACCTACACTTTACCATATGACATCGAGAGTTGGCGGTTTCTATACGCTTTGTTGATGGCAAGTGGTGGGTTGTCAGATAGCTCGACCTGAACAATTTAGTCTCGGCTGTTGAAACAGCCAACAGCTTTGCCTTATGAAGAATCACCTGGTTTTCATCGACAGTCAATGCTGTTCGTTGCCTGCCAGTCTCGTGAGTCGTTCAAATTTCCAGCATCAGGTCAAGCTCCGCGATGGAAAAGATTCGACAAGTTATCGATCCGGACACATTCCTTGTGGTCGCATAAGATGACCAACGGTTTCTTCTGCTACCGCCCACGGTACCATCTTCAATTTATCCGTTTCGGTGTCAGTGGATGCAATAGTTGAAGTTTTTGGAAGCAATGTCGGAACACCTTTGGTCCACGAGGATATTTTTTAGCCAGAGCGCCATTTTTTTCCTACCGAGAGAACATGGAATTACCGGTTTGTAAGACTGACAAGATTTAGAATTTTACGTGCAGATCGTTTCAATCGCAGATCGTGATCGCCGTCAATCAGTTCATTTAAACCGACCCAACGGTAATTGGAAACTTCGTTCAAATCAATATTTATTGCAGAACTTTCTATATTGTCGTGCGGCATGCAGAGCAGGTATTGATAGTCGTGATGGTAGTGACTGCTCTCGCTTTTCTTTGGATTAGGGGGAATTGCATGAGTGTCCATGTCGAATGGAAACGCATTTTTGTCATGCCAGGGATGAAGCGCGACGTTTCGAATTCCGGTCTCTTCGATGAATTCGCGCACGGCCCCGTCAGCCGGCTGCTCATGGGCATCTAAGTGACCGCCCGGTTGGAGCCATAATTTAAGAAAGTTGTGATGAATGAGGAGCACCGAATCTCCATCGGGATGAAGCAAAAGTCCACTTGCCGTCAGGTGTCCGGTCATGTTCTGTCTGCTGCATAATTCTCGATCTCGTAATTCAAACTGTTTTTCTAAAATTGAAAATGTGCTTTTCTCTTCCGGGAACATCTCCAGATATTGGTGAAACAGGCTGTTGACCTGGTTTAAGTAGCTATCTGTTAGTTTTTCAATTGGTGTCATTGACCTGGTTCTCTTCCAATTGATGTTCTTTCTTCTTCGCGTTTTTAAGTAGAACGATCAGTTTCACCGCACTGAGATATCCAGAACCATATGCCAATGGCTCGCCAGTCGAAGTCCTTACCGAGACCATGGGCACTGCAGTGGAGCCATATTCTCGATACAATCGATATTCCGTCTTTGTTAGCGGCTTATCGAAGTGAATTTTTACGGGGTAGTATTCTTTCTCGATTTTTTCTCGAACATCCTTGATGGCAAGCGAAGTGTTCTCCATCTTCTTCGAAATTACGCTGGCATCATCAGCGAAGAAGAAGAAGAGTGGCCGCTGCTCTTTGTTATCCTCAAAAATCCGTTCTACTTCGAAACGCTTGTGCGCTTTTTTCTTCTCCGTCGGTGTTTTGTCTTTTGTGTCTGTCCGCGAATCTGCCGGTACAGAGTTTCCCATTTTCGAGTTTGAGACCGGCTCATTCAAGTTTGACTGCAATTTTGTATCTTTGGAGGAATTAGATTGATCTTCAGCCGCGTCCTTCTTAGTTTCTTCTTCGACACCAGCTTTCTTCGTAAAACCAAGCTCGACAAGAGCTTCCCGATCATCTGAGTTTAAAACGAGCTTTCCATCTTTCAAAACATCCGGAACTGGTTTCCATGCAACAGTTCTAATTGATTTCTCCGGCATGGCGGTCTCTATTGCCACGACTGCGAATCTAGCGCTCAGAAAAACGAGTGCAGAGAGGAAGAGGAATGAAACGGTTCCTCGTGTTGAACCTTTTTTAGTCAACATCATAGTGATACTCCCTCGCGTTCAGCACGGCTGTCGCGATCGTCAAAGAGATCAGGATGTTGCTTATCGGCTCCAGCAGCGCGGACCATACGAATGGTCTGGCTTCTAAAATATTGTACAGGTGTATTTGCGGGGCAAGGAAATTGGCTAAATTGATTACCGCGGCGACATATTGATGAAGTGAGCTGAGGGCATTGCCGCCGAAAATGGCAGGCAGGAGCGTGGCATGAGCCCAGCTATCGATACCGAGTATGGTGGCTAATTCGGTAGAGATTGTGCTGGCGGTTTCCAGCATTGGTACAGCGATGCTCATGGCTAGAATGCTTATGCCCGTTGCCAGTTCAAACGCGATAATTCCGCAGAGCACCATGCTTTGACTGGGGAGGAGATAAATCATCGTAAGAACGCTGGCAACGCTCAGCGCCGAAATAAGTCGTTCGAAGAAACCTACTAATATCATTGTGTCAGTTAGACCCCAGCGAGTGTAGGCACCGGATACGGTGAGGAGCAGATGTTGGATTACTGAGACCACAATGATGATGGTCGAAAGCGCCAACCACTTCGAGATCACGTATTGATATCGATGGATCGGTCGAGTGAAGATTAGCGGCATGTAGTCGCTTCTCCCGCCGATAGTCAGGCTGTTGCCGATTGCGTTGGAGGCGGTGACAGTGATTAGACCAATTACGGTAGATACGGCAAACGCATCCCAACCTTCGACTGATGTGACTGCCGGTGTTTCCGGCGACAAAATCATCGATGCGGGGAGCAGCAATCCCATCGCGAAGAGCATGAAGAGTACGAACTTCTGCTTCAAAATCTTTCTGACTGTTTCCTCGTAGATTGCTCTATTCATCATCACCTTCCCTGGTGAGCAATTCAGGCATCTCATTGAAAAGATGTTCCAACGAGGTCGATTCCGGACTGGCCGATTGAATCGGAATGTTATGTTCCACGCAATTTCGGATTACAAGGCTCGCCATATGTCCGCTTGTCACGGCGACTCTTGCACCACGTTGATCTACTTCCAGAAGTGACGCACCGATAGCGGTGGCAATCTTCTCGAATGTTTCTGCTAAACCGGAGCTTTCTACTCCAATGGTAAAACGCATTCGAAGAACGTGTGGATAGTCGGAATCGTCAGCCATTGACTTGATTGACTGGATTTGTCCGTTCCGAATAAACGCCACTCGATCGCATACGCGTTCCATCTCATCGAGGTGGTGCGAGTTTAAAACAATGGTGGCGTTGGCGCGCTTGAGTTCCAACAAAATCTCGCGAAGTAGTGTGACTCCAGGGGGATCCATTCCGGACCCCGGTTCATCAAGAAAAACGATTTTGGGGTTGCCGATTAGAGCCTGGGCTAAGCCCAGTCTCTGTAACATCCCTCGCGAAAATTTATTCGTCTTTCTTGTCCACGCCGCTTCTTCCAGACCCACTCGTTTAAGCATGTTATCGACATCAGACTTGCGAGTGGCTTTGTCCATACCGGCGAGCTTGTGGTGATAGGTCAAGAATTCCTTCGCGGTAAACCACGATTCGAAGTGTGGTCGCTCGGGCAGAAAACCGATAAGCTCACGCACGGCAAAATCATTTGGATCGAGACCGGCTACGGTAAGCTTGCCACCGTCTGGGTTTAACAACCCGAGGAGGCAACCCATGAGAGTAGTTTTGCCGGCACCATTCGGTCCGAGTAAACCGAAGCATTCGCCTTCTTTTACGTCCAGATTAATGCCCTTGAGCGCCAGATCGACACGGCCTTCATAGGCTTTGATCAAGTTCTCTACTACTATCAGGCTATTTGCGCCTGCCATAGGGCCTCGATTTGATGTTGGGCGCCGCTGTTTTTTGCTCAGCCCTTTGCAGCTATAAAGACTTTGTTGCGACGGATGCGGTTGTATTGAGTTCGAGCGTTAATTGAAATGGCGACTATATGGACAATGACGGATACTTTCGAGAATGGTATCAGAAAGACTCGAAGAGCACCTGACCGATTTCGCCCATGAGCTTAAACGTGACCCGAATGACATCGAGGTCGCAGGAATTGAAGTTAGTCGGTTGCGAAAGATACAACCCGGCTTTTGTCTTGATGCCCATCTCGCTGAATTTTGTGTTGTGATAAAGCTGTTCGATTTTATCGATTACGCCCGGATATTTGATGAAGCGTTCGGCGATGTTATGTTCGTTGAACGAACAGAGATATTTATTGTCGAAGTTTTTGTCGCCGACTTTTTGTCCTTTGGATTCGAGCAGAAAAATCCGCGTCAAAAATCCGAAAATCCCCTTTGCATAACGGGGCATAATGGTCAGGTTAAGCGGGTCTTCCTCTTTTGGAGCATCCAGTACATTGACCTCGACTACATAGGTAACGCCGAAAGGAA
Organism: uncultured Candidatus Obscuribacterales bacterium; assembly: GCA_964600935.1. GTDB lineage: Bacteria > Cyanobacteriota > Vampirovibrionia > Obscuribacterales > Obscuribacteraceae > JADYXR01. Next base: position 6,072 of record CAZRMH010000152.1, on the reverse strand, counting down.
AGCCGGCTCGCAACGCTTGAAACGTGGCTGGAAAACCGAGTACCTGTCCTTTGATGCAAACTTCTAAACCAACAGCATCGTCAACGACATTGCCTTCCAGCATCTCGGCAACAGCATTCATTTTTGCGCTTAGGTCAATCATTTATGTGCTGGGAACCGCCGAGACTAACCATGTGGTTTTAAGTCAGAATCTGAAGAAGGTTGGTGAATGAACATGTTGACGTTCTTCGCCGGAGGCTTCTCGCCTTTCTTCTTAAAGATCGACTTGAGTTTCGGACCGCCACTTTTCTTTTCGTCTTTGTCACTATCTGTGGTGCCAGCGGCGACCGCTTTCGGACTGCTCTCGCTCACTTTAGCAGAGTCCTTCATGCGTTCTTCAGTCGTCGCTGTGCTTGTTTCTGAGCCGTCTTTCTCGAATTGTTTTTCCAGACCTTCGATTTGTTTTTTAGCATCACGAGCAAACTCTGACTCCGGAGCCAATTGCACGGCTTTCATGAGAAGGACGTGAGCTTGCGGTGCGTGCTTTGTTTTATTCATCAAAGAGCCGATGCGATAATAAGCATCAGCCATGTTCGGGTTGATGTTTGAGGCCTTAACGTAGCAATCAAGCGCGTCTCTGAACTTTTCTTGTGTCTCGAATGCATGACCCATGTTGTAATATGCCGACGCGAATTTCGGATCCAGTTCGATTGCTTTGCGCCATTTTTCCATAGCTTCGTCGTTACGCTTCATCGCGTAAAGGACCGTCCCGAGACCGTTTAAGCTGGTCGTACGATCTGGTTTCATGGACAGCGCTTTGTCGAAAGATTCGAGCGCTTTGCTCCAACTTTTTTGGGCGGTGTACACCAGACCAAGGTTACTGTAAGCAGGTTCCATGTTCTCATCTGCTTCGATCGCCAGTTTATACTCACTGATCGCTTTGTTTAAAAATCCGCCGCGATGCAATTCGACGCCGCGGTTGTAATGTTCTCTTGCGGCTGGAGGGTGACCTCCGGCGGGCTTTTGCGCCGCTGCATCCGCTGCCGGTTTTGCTCCAGTCGGAGCGGCTTTGGTGGGCGCTCCGTCTGCGTCGGCTTTTGGTGCGTCAGCCGCCTGCGCAACTGAACAAAATGAGAGCAGCCCAAGGAAAGCTATTAGAGCAACAACCGATGATTTTGCGTTTAGCTTCGAAGTCAAAAACTGTTTCCTCAAGCCGTGTCGCGCTAGCGACAACAACTTATTATAGCCTGGGTTCAAGTTTCACTCCTTCAAAGAAGGTTTCGACTCATTAATTGCTCACAATCCTTTGTTTCGCAGAACAGTGTTGAGCGCCCGTAATCCGAGCAAATAACTATCTGCTGCGAATCCGCAGATTACCCCTTCGGCGATATCAGATAGATATGTTTTGTGGCGAAACTCTTCACGCTTGTAGATGTTTGAAGCATGCACTTCGACAAAGGGAATTGAAACGGCAAGAAGCGCATCACGTATAGCGATCGACGTGTGGCCATAAGCGCCTGGATTAATCAAAATTCCGTCAATCTTTTTATGCGCTTGCTGAATTGTATCGACCAGTTCGCCTTCGATATTCGATTGGAAAAATTCGAGCTCGTCCATACCAAGTTCGGCGCTGAGCGAGCCCAGCGCGTCGTTGATCTGAGCGAGCGTCGATGCTCCATATGTTTCAGGCTGTCGCACGCCAAACATATTGAGGTTGGGACCGTTTATGACCTTGACTTTCACAGAGAATTAATTCCCGGCTTCTTCCATGTCGAGCGCTTCCAGGGCGCACTGCGCTTCAAGGAGAAACGGATCGTTCCGAGCCAGTAATCTTTCGGCTTTGACCATGCCGATGAATTGAGCGAGCAGGTCTCTAACTGACAGCTTAGTCGTGCCATTCTCGACGCGGTCAGCGATGAGAAACATCGCCGCTGCCAACAGCATGCGCGCTTCCACTGGGCGCAAATCGCCGCTTCTGAGAATATCATCTAGAAGCTTTGGATCGGCTTTGGTTTCAAACGTCAGCTCTTTGCAGAATTGCAGGACCGAATTAGTCACGGATCGGCTGCGCTCCTCGGGTAACGAGGCTGCTGCCCGTATCAAATTAAGCTTGTTGCCCGCATCTCCCAGTGATTCAGCACTGTCGACCAGGTTTCGTACCTGGTTGGCTTTCGTGTTGAATTGCCGTCTCAGTTCCGTCGGCGCCACCGAGGACACCGGATTACTGGCAGCATCGAGACGCTTGTCGTAAAAATCTTGCACCTGTTGGCGCTTGAGCTCCACACCAAACGGCATCAGTTCCATAAAAATCGACTCAAGCCCCTCCAATTGAGACTGAAGGTACATAAGTTCGTCTTGGGTGACCACCTGGTGATTCTCCTTTCAGCTTTGTCGCGTCCGCCGGGAATGTTGCTCCTGACTTCTCTTTCCACTTTTTCGACAAAATAGCAGTCTAATTCTATAGGATCTGCTGATGTGTTTTGAGCGCTTCTTGAAGGCGATTAACTATTTGATGCGGGTCGAGTCCGGAAGTATCGATAGTGATGTCAGCTGACTCGTACGCTTGTCTTCGCCTGTCAAGCAGGCTTTCGAGCCGATTGAGCAACTGTGTTGAGGTGCTGTCAGGAGATTGGGTGCTCAGCGATTTCTCTTCGAATTTTGATTCACCCCGTTTGTTTCTGGTCGCCACATCTCTTGAAGAAAGTTTCTCGGTCGACATATTCTCAGAAGTTATCGACTGATTTTTATGACTGATTGAAACCTTGGCATCGGTAGGCCCATTTTGGGAGAGTAAAGGTCGAGCGCCATCCTCTTTTAAACGGGCGGCGATTTCGTTGGGCGCCGAGAAGAGATAAACGACTGTCCCCAGCCGCTTCAACCGTTGACGGTTTTCTTCGGGTTCCGGCATGCCGCCGCCCACAGCAAGTACCAGACCTTTCGATTGAATAGCGCGCAAGACTTCGATTGCAACACTGCCTTCGATGCCAGTTGTAGGAACGTATTTCTGTTTTCCGTCGCCGCCATTTACACTCAATCTGTCTTCCAAGAAACGCAGAACATCACGTTCTAACGTCCTGAAGTGAGTTTCTCCCTGGCTGGCGAAAATCTCGCGCACGGGCATACCTTCTGACCTTTCGATAAGTTTGTCCGAGTCAATAAACCGATAACCGAGGCGTTTGCTCAGCAATTTGCCGCACGTCGTTTTCCCCGAACCTGGCAGTCCGATGACAATCACGCAGTCTAATTGCTCTGGCAAAATCAATTGAGGCTGAGTTGTCCGCGCGCACGTTTTTGGGCCAATTCCAATTTGCTGCTCGCGTCGATCAAATCAGGATTGAGAGCCAATGCCCGTTTAAATGCGCGAGCACTTTCGTTGTAGTTCTTTGTATTCAACGTCGCGATTCCCAGCCCGTAGTGTGCCGAAGCCATGTTCGGATCCAGTCTGATCGCTTGTCGAAACTCGCGCTCCGCTCCGGTGTTGTCGCCATTGAACGAATACATGGTCGCTAAATTATTGTGAGCCAGTGCGAAGTCTGGTCGACCGGAAACTGTCTTTTGAAATGCGCTGATCGCCTTATCGTACTGACCGGAATCAGCATAGATATTGCCCAGGTTGAACGAGGCTGTCACCTCTTTGGGATTGCAGGCCAGCGCTGATTCGTATGCTTTGATTGCTTTGTCGCGTTCGCCGATCTGCGAGAAGACATTGCCCAGGGCGCTATGGGTGGTGGCATCTGCCGAGTTCAACTTTGCGGCCTTGGTGAGCTCTTCTTGAGCCAGCCAGATGTTTCGCATCGCTAGAGCGGTCAGCCCGAGTTCCTTGTGCGCGATCGCCAAATTCGGAACTCGTTCGGAAAGTTTTTTATACTCTTGCATCGCTTCGAGATTTCGTCCGGCTTGCCGGAAAGCATCTGCCCGAGCCAATTGAACAGCCGTTTCCGAATCTAGACGATTGGCACTGAGGGCGGTGCCGGCTGAGGCTGTCGTTTGCACAGATTGCTGTTTCATCGCACCGGACAATGATATGTCTTTGCTCAGTTCATTCAATTGAGCCATCACGCGATCGCTCTTGCCGAGCTGTTCGTAAACCCTGGCGAGGCTGCTGTGTGCAGCCGCTAGTTGAACGTTGAGAGTAGATATTTCAAGCATGCAATTCGATGCTTTCTCGATCTGTCCTGTCGACTGTGCTTGATTGCTCTGTAAAGTGAGCGCCTTGATTCGATCTCGGGAATTCTGAATCGACTCTTCGAAATGTGTGACCGCCGAGTGGGGCTCACCCAGCTCAGCATAGATCAGACCCAGACGATTATGGAGGGACGGGTCGGTTGGATTTTTGGAAACCTGGTTGAGCAGCGACTTGATTGTCGCATCCATGAGTTTGATATCAGAGCCAGAAACCACTGGCGTGGCAATTTCGGTCGATGGCGTTTTTGGTCGGCTCGGCATGGTCGGCATCTTGCCTAGTAGAGAGCGTCCTAGCTCCTCTACGGCGTGCCAATCCAAGTCTGGTCCTGGGATCCCCAGAAACTTAAGGGGCAAAACCGGAAGAGTCACCAGGGCGATAGCTGCCACTACGCCAATCCAGATTCTCTTGCCCGGAGCTTTGCGCCGGTGTATGTTCGCTACGATTTGAGTATTGCTTGCCAAAAGAGTGTCGCCAAAAACGAGCTACGAACTTCCCTGCATCTCAACTAAGTCAGGATTTATATATGCAAAAGATAATGGCAACGGAATGGGGGGTCAATGCGGTTTTTCCCATTGAGCTGGAAAGCCGCACTGCTGCACGATCAGACTTGTTTACAGTTTAACTGAAACTCATAATTCAACATCTTTTTGAAGGCAAAAATGATTTTGGTTCATTTATAGAGATTTTGGATATTGAACGTATGCAGTCCGCTTATCTTAAAGGCGTACGTATATATCTAAACTTGTTTTGGTTCTAAGTCTAAGACCTATCTGCCTCTGAAGTAGAGAATCATCACACCCAACGAACCGATTACCATGTTCGGCAACCAGGCTGCCAGCATCGGATTGATTCTACCGGCTTCCCCGAGCGCGCCCGAGCTTGATTGTAAGACATAATAGAGGAAGACAACGACGGCTGAGTAGATCAGACCCAGGTTGCTTCGAGACCGGCGACCGAGCAAGCCCAGTGGAGCGCCTGCCAGTGCGACGATCAAGCAAGCAAGCGGTTGGCTTACTTTCTGATAGAGACGGACCAGCAAGTCATTCGATACTGCGTTTGACTGTTTCAGCGTGTCGATGTAACTGGCGAGTTCCATCATGTTCATTTCTTTCGGTTTGATAGAACCTGAATCGAGAACCTTCGAAGCGTTTTTGACGCCTGGAATTTTCAGTGACTCGAATTGCAGAATCTGCGCAATGTCGCTGTGCGAGTTGATGCAGTACGAACGTCCCTTCTGCAGAGTCCATTCACCATGATTGAAGATTCCGGTTTCCGAACAGATGATCTGAGCAAGTTTGTCCCGCGAGAAATCGAGCACGATCACATCGTGGAGCTTCTTTCCGTTGTAATAGCCAACGTAGAAAATTCGATTGAGTGAAAGGTTTTTGTTGCGCTCCATATACGTAAAGTTGGCTTGCCCTTCAGGCAATTCCGATTTATAGAGAGCGAGAAACTCGAGCTTCTTGGCTGTACGACTGGCGATCGGAACGATGCCTTCGTTGATGCCGAAGCTGACGAAACTAGTCAGCAAACCGAACAGGAGTGGTGCCACCATGATGCGATAGAAACTGACGCCGCTTGTCCGCAGCGCGATAATTTCGGAGTCACCGGACAAGCGGTTGAATACAAGCAGTGTCCCGAGCAACACACCGATCGGAATGGTGAGAACAATAATTTCAGGAAGGTGCAATCCGAGGATCGTAAATGCCAGGTCTAATGGCACGCCGGAACGCATGATCAAGTTGAAGATCGTTTTTAATTGATCGGCACCGAACCAAACGCCGGTCACGATGCCGATACCGAAGAGTAGCGGCTGCCAAAACTCATTGGCGATATAGCGGTCGAGTAGCTTCATGCTCCACATTAGAGAGTAAAATCCTCCCCTAAATATTGTTTTCTAGCTACTT
>CAZRMH010000151.1:0-17519 GCA_964600935.1 uncultured Candidatus Obscuribacterales bacterium | reverse complement strand
ATAGGTGCATTCACTAATCTCACTCGCGATCATCTCGACTTCCATAAGGATATGGATGAATATTTCAACGTCAAGATGAAACTTTTTACCGAGGTTCTTAAACCGGGTAGTTATGCGGTCGTGAACGCCGATGATGCTGAATACTTCCCTCGAGTGGAACGAATTTGTAGAGAGCAAAAACATGAAATCCTTAGTTTTGGTTTTCACAAAAACGCTTACATTCGCCTGGTGAGCCAAAAGTTGGTCGACTGGGGACAAGAGCTGGAAATTGCAATCGGTTCGCAAACTTTTAGAACAACGTCGAAACTTTATGGCGATTTTCAAATCAGTAATATTCTTTGTGCTCTTGGTGTGATGCTATCCTCCGGTATTGAAGCGGAGCGCGCGGTGCAGCTGGTCAGTCGTTTAGAAGAAGTCGAAGGGCGACTGAACAAAGTTGCCACCACTCCTTCTGGTGGCAACGTTATCGTTGACTATGCTCATTCACCGGATGCAATTCGCGCCGCGCTAGAAGCTTGTCGCTCTTTTACGAACGGAAAGCTCTCGATTGTTTTCGGTGCCAATGGCGAACGTGATCCAGGTAAGCGCGGACTCATGGGAGAAATGGCCGCTCGCCATGCCGACAATGTGATTGTCACTGACGGTCACCCGCGAACCGAGCTTCCGGAGGACATTCGCAGGCAGATCATGTCTGGAGCGCCTGGTGCTCGTGAGATAAGCCATAGACCAAGTGCCATCGAATATGGTATCAAGAACCTGGGACGTGGTGACACTTTGTTGATCGCGGGATTTGGTCACGAAAATTTTCAGGTAATTGGAGATGCCCGCATTCCGTACTCAGATCGCGAAACCGCCCAGCGAATTGTTGAAGATCTTGCTAGAGGTCAGGACTGATTACTCGGCGGCAAGTTCGAGAATCATTGAGTTTTAGCTCATTTGTTCGAACCGTCTTGTTCCGGAGCACCGCTTACCAGGTGTTTCTCGTTCAGGTATTTTGGGGAATCTTTCTATACCTGGTGTTCGAGCGAAATACGCGAGTTTTTATGCATAAGATAGGGGAGTGAGGCTCTATACTAGGTGATGGCTAAACTGATTAGGTCAAATTATGGATTTCCGAAAAAACAAAAAGGGTCGCGAGCTAGAAATTCCTACGCCTGAAGACGCGAGAAAGATGACCGATGAGCAGTTGGTCGCGAAGCTTCAGTCGCTTGGAATTAAGATCGATCGCAAATCGATGGAAAAACTTTGTCAAAATGAATTCTCCGTCGAAGACCTTGCCGAGCCGTTCGAAGAAGAATTTGATGATGCAAACGAAGGCAAGGGCATTGAGCGCGAGCGTCAGGGCGACTGGATTTGGTTATGCTTTGTGGAATTATGGAAGCGCTGGTTTCCTGACAGACCTTGTATCGAACTTTTGCATGACTGCATTTTCGAAGGCTACACTCTTCGAAAACAGCGCAACGATACAGACGCATTGCATCGCTGGCTGGAAGCGTGGAAAATCGCGAGAGCAATCGTTGATAAGAGTGGAGTTTCGATCGAACAATTTCACCATCGCTTTGTGATGGAAAATAGCCTGATGGAGTGGCTCCAGGATGTTAGTGTGGCATTACGGAATGCGGTTGTGGACGAACCGGAATGTTTGCCGATGGAGGTTGATTTTTATCGCGAAGTACTAAAACGCACTAAAGCCAACCATCTCGATGAGTTCGTGCAAAACATGCGAATGAATTTGGGCGAGTCCTTATTCGAGTATGAAAAAACTGATGAAGCCGACCAGCTTTACGAGGAATGGCTTAAGAACGACCCTCAGTGGGGTTGGGGCTGGATCAGTTGGGGTTACTGTTATCTCGGCGGAGTTCTCCCGGAGAATCCGGAAAAGGTAGAGCGAATACTTCGAGATGGGCTTGCCGTCGAAAATCTGAGAAATCGTCTTGCTGTACTGGAGAAGCTCGCAGAATTTCTTGATGCGCAGGGACGAACCAAAGAAGCTGAGGCTGTTTGGCAGGATTGTGAACGAGAGGCGGCTGCTGTGGCTGTCAGCGCATCGAATACTGACATTACAGGCAAGAGTCGGAAGAACACATTTGATACTCCGACAATGGTGATGTTAAAAGAAGCGCTGGTTCGCACTGAAGCTGAAGCAGATAGTACGATCTTGTCCCCCAGTGACACTCCTGGAAGGAAAGAACCGTGTCCCTGTGGAAGCGGTAAAAAATACAAACGTTGTTGTGGTACGTAGTTTATTCTCTTGAGTCTGTTTAGAAGTTCCTCCACTAAAGTATCCGGTCAGTGGAGAACGCGTAAAATCGCGTACCTCGTGCACGGTGAGTCGAGGTCGGCTGTAGATGTTCTATGATATCGCTGCTGGTGCCGCGTAAAAGAGGTTTTAAGCACGATTTTATGGACCTTCTGAATGTTTGCTACAAGATATTTACGGCACGGGCGGCCAACAGACCGACAACAGTGAGTGAGATAACGGCTTGAATCATCATTAGAACCTTTGCCCAGCGAGACAATACCGGCACATCAGTAGGAGAGAGCGCGGTGCTCGTGTTGAACGCGAGGAACAAATAGTCGACGAATAGCGGAGACCAGTTTTCTTTTTCATCGTCGTGATCTGTCGGTCCTTCGATTGTCATCTGCGGAAACAGAAATGCACCATCGACGTGTTCGTCACGCATTTGGCGCCGATGCGGACCACCAGCATCGAGGCGCCAGTACCAGTCAGCGAAGACCAAGATATTTGTAGCCCACAGAATTGTGGCAGAGCTGAGCAGAGCAACTGGCTTCACTGTTCGTTCTGCGATCGCGAGCACCAGCAGTGCTACCGCACTGATCATGGCTGCGGTCACGATGCTGATCATTACGTACCCGAGAATTTTGCAGTAGTTGTGCTTCCCGTTGATGTGACAAATTTCTGCAGGAACAAACAAAAGCGCGATCACTGCCACTAGTGCCCCTTTCGGTCCGATTGCCAGGTTCTCAGGAAGAACAGCATAAAGTGCGCCGGACGCCAGGAGCGCCAATAGCGTTGGCCAGGTTGGTTCTTTTCGTGAGGGGGTGGTATCAGTCATATTTTGATCAGAACATCATACCGCTAAGACCGGACTGAATCTATCCATTTCAACATGAAGCCAGAAAATTGTGTGTGCTGAGAATACGATCGTTGCCTTGCAATCCTCTCTAAGTATTGACCACGGCTTGGAGAGATTACTCGACGAATTTCTCTGGGGCTTTCCGATGACTGCGATTATAAATCTGGTGTTTAGCACCACTAATGGTGTCAGACCGACAGTCACGAAGTGTGCGGTGAACCGTTCAAATCCAAGCGGTTAAGTCTTTGATGTGCCAGGATGCTGACGCGATTTCTGTTCACTAATCGTTCACTTCGGCTGTCAGGCTGAACAGTAAAACCTTTTCCAACAAACGTGTTGGAACTGTGGTGGAATAATTTAAACTGGTTGTGCTCTCGTTCTTTCAGGTCTATGACGCATGAAATTACAACTGATGACAGTCAGATTCCAAACTGTTTCACCATTAACAGTCACAAAGATAACGTTTCAGGAGGAACTGATGACTACACCACATCGAGGAAGCTTTCTTGTACTTGACGACGGTGTGGGCTTTATTCAGTTATAGGCGCGCTGATTTGCGCTAAGAAACCAAGAGACACCGGCCACGGCGGACACGACAATGAATCGAAAAGTGCTTATTATCGATGACGAAAAATACATACGTCAGATCCTGGAGATGGCTCTAGAGGACGAGTGGGCGGTCTCCATTGCGGAGTCGGGTCGACAAGGGATTGAGCTAGCCCGTCAGGTTAAGCCTGACCTGATTTTGTTGGACCGAATGATGCCCGGTCTTGATGGACTGTCTACCCTCAAGGAGCTTCGTGCCAATGTCGGCACTGCGAATATTCCGGTCATTTTTTTGACAGCAAAGGTGCCGTCTGGTGATATGCAGGATTACCATGGACAGGACGTTCTAGGCGTTCTCCGTAAGCCCTTCGATCCGATGACGATTAACGAGAAAATTGGTAATTTGTTGGGTGAATAGATCAGTTTGACGCCCTGTTCGAACCGAACTGTTTAAGGTCTGTGAAAACTGCCTGCTGTCTCGCGGGGGCTGGCTTTAGTGTATTCTTTCTAGACTTTTCTAAACTGCTTGATCTGGTTCTCCAGGCAAGAATCATTTACACTTTCGGGCTGGTGTACTCGAAATCTATTTTTTTGAGCATCCATTGGGGGAATGATGGATGACACCGAATACGGTATCAGGCGAATTTAGAAACCCTGGGATTCCAATTTTAGATCCCTATGTGCAGGTAATCATGCAGACCAAAAATCCATTGTTGGCAAAATTTAGTTCCGTTTTGTTGATTGCAATCGTTTGGCTGACTCAGGTTCTTCCGGCTCTGGCAGCGGAGAGCACAATGCCGCCGCAGTATATCGAGAGAATGAGACCTGAGGTCGCTGCCAAATATTCATACACCGAATATGGTGACTATTCGAGAGCGCTGAATATTCCGACTTATGAGTGGATGCCTGTCGATGAACCTCCCAGTGCGATAATCCTTGGAATTCACGGACTGACCTTGCATGGTCGGCGTTTTCGTGTCCTCGCTCGGAGCCTCGCGGTCAATGGCATCGGATTTATTTCGCTGGACATGCGCGGATTTGGAGCTTGCCATTTCGATCCCACAAAACGGTTTAGCACGCCAGAGGATAAATCGAAAGTTGATCACGAGAAGAGCTATGAGGACATTGTCGCCCTGGCGCAGATGATTAAGGCCAAATATCCGAATACGCGCTTGATCGCGCTCGGTGAGAGTTTGGGCTGCACATTTTGCGTAAGACTGGCGGCGGAACATCCAGAGTTGGTAATGGGAACGATTCTCTCCGCTCCGGCGACAAAGCTGAACAAAGATATGTATGCCGGACAAGGTCAGGTCAAGCAAGGCATTAAAGCTGTGGTGAGTCTTCATCATGAGCTGGACATGCGTGGATTCTTTGCCAATCTTTGTTCTCAGCGCGTTGAGGTGCGAAATGAGATGCTTGATGATCCTTTTATTCGCAAAGAGCTTTCGCTAAAAGCGCTGATTTCTACTGACGAATTTTGCGCCAAGACCGATAGCATAGGTAAGAAAACACCGAAGAATCTTTCCGTTCTAATTCTGCAGGGCAGCTCTGATGGCTGCGTCTCACCAACTCACGTCACGGCCTTGATGAACGCAATGCCGTCAGAGGATCAAACGTTGGCATGGCGTGGCAGCTTCGGGCATCTACAGTTGGAAACGATGTTTATGCGCGCGGCGACAATCAATGCCATTGGCAATTGGTTTCTCGATCATAGTTCAGACCAATTGAGTAAACTCAATGCTTTGCGTCAAAATATCGCTGATTTGGGTGGCTCGGTCAGCGAATAGGTGTAATGGTTGGAACTGAACAAACGAAACTGAGTCGGAATAGTCTGAGTGTCTAGACCCGGCTGGGTTGATAAGTGACGCTTTTAAAGCCAGTGCCTTGACCCAAACGAATTCGCAGCGGCGGTATTATGGAAGTGGGCGGTTCGCCGAAGCACATCCCGGAAGGTGGATACTTCCCGACCGCAAGGATGGAACCGCAGGCAGGATCCGGTTTGGACGATAAGGAGAATCAATTGCTTTATATATCGATAGCGGTATCTCGATCGACTATAAAGGTACTCAGCGGTCTGCTGATCTTCTCCGGCTTGATGATAATCAGTGTTTTCTCTAACAACTGGTCAGCTCTAGCCAAATCGTCTAGCTCCGAATGGGTACTAGAGCAGTCTGCGGAGATGGGAGGTTTGAACAGGGTTTTCATTTCGCCTGACGCCGTTAAGATCGTGAATACCGACAATGGCAGTCACATTTTGACTAGAGCGCCTGATTGGAAGGTGCATGCTTTTCAGCCTAAGGAGAAAGTCGAGTGGGTTGGTGATATGACACTTTTCTCCGGAATCGTCATGACAAATCCGTATGCATCTACGCTGAGCCCCTATAGGAAAAAATTGAAAGCAGTTGAAATTGGAACGTTTAACGGACTCAAGTTCACGAAATTCATTGCGGCGTCAGGGTATTGTGGTATCACATATGGTGCAAATGACATTTCGATATCCCCAGAAGGTGCGGAATTTTTGGCACGGTTTTACAATTTGGGATACACTGCTAAAGTTCCGCTTTTTCATAGCGTTGAGCGGAGTCACAACCCTAAAGTACGAGCGAAGAAGCCCACTCAGTGGATTGATACGACCCTTGCGAGCGATCTGCGAAGCGGCCATTTAATTTGTCTGACAACGAAATCATGGAAAAAAATTCCATATCGAAAATCAGACTTTGATCTTCCAGTCGGTTTTAAACGAGCGGGTGATATCGCTGCGGTGACGTTTTCACCAGACAAGAAGTCGGAGATAAGCGATCTTGTCGACAGTATCGGTTTCACTTCATCGACCGGAAAAGACGAGAAGAAGACATCTCCAGCTAAACCCTGACACTATTGCGGTCGGTTATTTTCGTGATTTGCGATCCGATTTTCTTGAACCCTTTTGCGCTTTTTGCAAAACGCTCATTCCCCTTTTTAAAGACCGATCGAGTTGCTTCATTTCCTCGTCGAGGCTTTTCGCCAGCTCGGCAACCTTCGTATTTTCGAACGTCGGTCCGCCGGTGAGTGGCTCCAGTTGCGTGACGATTTCGAATGCTTTTTGAACTCTAGCAAATACGTCGGTTCTCAAGGAATCAAGAGTCTTTCTTGTTGAATCGTCCACCTCGGTTCGACGATTACTCTCGATAGCAGCGTCGACGTCCTCCTTAAACAGTTTGATGATTGGTGCAATTTCTGCCATCTCTTCTTTTACCCACTTTGGTCTTGGCGGCAAGTAGCCACCGAAAACTGGTCGTGGAATGCTGAAATTGTTATTGCCTACCATGTTTGGTTGAGACATCATTGTTACTTGTTGTCTGGTCATCTCGTCATAGAGATTAGCTGCAGCCTTTCGCACTCTGGTTGCGCCAAGGCGAGCATCACGCAAATCGTTTAAAGTCGTATCGATTTGCACTGTTCCTGTCAACTGAGTAGTTGATTTGGTGGCATCATTTGTGGTGGCGGTTTCTTCAGCGAAAGCAGGGGCGAATTGAATACTAATCGCTAAAATTGCCGAAAGTAATGCAACTCGCCGGATTGCATCCCTGATTCCATGGCGATATGTGAATTGCGAACTTTTAATGCCCATTCGTTCAAGTTGATTTAAATTTTTCATTTCGGATGGCCTGAAGAAGTAGTTTTTCGCACGCATGGAATTATCGCATTTTATAAGTGCGCTGAGTTGGAGCAAAAATTTTTTTGCAGACCGTCTTAGATTCGCTTTGCTCGTGTCACTAACGCTTTTCAGTTCCCGTTGCAGGTTCGGCAGTTGCAGCATGAGAACCTTCGGTTGATTCTTCACCAGAATCACCGATTAGTGGAGTGTTTTTCTCCGACTCCTGGCGAATACGCAAGCCTTCCACACCCCAACGCCGACTGGAAAATTGAGGATTGGCTAAACTTGCTCTTGGTGCGATCGTAATGACATCGCAGTTGTGCGGGTTTTCCAAAATCTCAAATTGTTCGACGGTCAGATAGAGAAAACGCATGACTAACAATCTCGCCGTCAGACCGTGAGTACAAATGAATACTCGTCTTGATCCTTCTTTGCGTCTGACGAGTTGCATCATTGACTCGATGAAACTGGCGCAGCGATCGTAACAGTCAGCGGGCGATTCGCCACCCTCGAAGCGATAATAGAACCAGCCGTGAATTTCACGCAGAGCTTCTTGTTCTTCGACGCTTTTGTAACCATGCTCAACTTCGCGCAGCTGAGGGTCTTCGTAGATTCGAACTCGCGGTTCGCCACCAGGATCCATCAGTTTTGCACCGATCAAAATATTATCGACAGTTTGTCGAACTCGCAAATATGGTGAGCGGTAAAACAGTGTGCCGGGTGCTTGCAAAAAATCCGACAACTCTTCTCCGACGCGAAGAGCCTCATGGACACCTTCGTCAGCGAGCGGTATACGATAATCACCGACGTCGCGTACATCAAGAAGACCAGTGTTTTGCTGTGACTTCGCATGTCGAATTATCTTGATTGTCAGATCCGTTATATCCATCGAGTACTCTCGTTTCTGAGGCGGCTGTACATCGGACCAACTGATTATACTCACTTCAAGCGCAACAACGGCATTTGCAGTTTATAAACTCGTCTGCGAACGGCGCGATAAAATGTAATACTGTTAAATTGGTTTGATGGGACAGATGAGGTTCAGCTATTTGAAATTTGGAACTTACTTCACGCTTGCGATGCTTGTTCTTTCCGTGAGTGCCTCGTCGACCAGAGCCGTTGATTCCGGAGCTGGAAAAGAAGTCATTGAGACTTTGAAACTGGAACTAAATCGCTCGATCAAGAAGCTAAAAAATGCGGGCAAGGCGCCAGTTTACTTTCTCGCTTATCGTTTATATGAAGGAGATAGCGGTGAGACTATTTCCGCGTCCAACGGTGCTCTGAATTCAGAAGATTTCGGGACTAAACCATGGCGAATGCTTGCTGTCGAATTGCGGGTGGGGAGTCCCAAGTTGGATAACACGCATTACCTGAGGCGCGATCATACTCGGCCAACATCCGTCTATGAAATATCATCCAAGCGTGATTCCATACTTCCAGGAAGCGGTGGTGGATTGCCGCTTCGCGAGGCTTTGTGGCTGAAAACGGATGAGGCTTTTAAAAACGCGCAGCAAAGATTCTTGTCGGTGAAAGCGAGCGACGATGTTCTTGCTGCCGAGGAAGATTTGTCCGGCGATTTTATTGTTCAGTCTGCGCAAAACTTCATCGATAGCTCTCCAAGTGCTCCAAGAGTTGATCGGTCTGAGTGGGAAGCTCGTCTTCGCAGGGTTTCAAAAGTATTTTCAACGCACAAAAACATCGAGCAATCACAAGTATCATTGATATCGCGCCCGACTACGCGTTATCTTGTGGATTCCGAAGGGACTGTTGTTGTGGAGAAGCAGTTGAGCCAATACGTCACCATCACTGCCTCTTCCTTGACCGATGACGGAATGCAATTGAATTTGCAGGACACTGTGGTCGGTAAAGATTTGACGAAACTCGGTGATGAAACTGTTCTTACCGAGCGGGCTGAAAAACTTGCAGGCAAAATTGACGAGCTGCGTGCGGCACCACTGGCGGAGTCATTTGTTGGACCTGCTATCCTTTCTGGAAGGGCTGCAGCAGTGTTTTTTCATGAAACGCTCGGGCATCGAGTCGAGGCGGTTCATGAAAAGAGCGAAGTCGAGGGAAAAACATTTGCGAAAAAAATTGGTAGCGCGATCATGCCATCATTTATTTCAGTTATAGACGATCCAACGGCAACGAGTGCATGTGGAGAGCCGCTCAATGGTCATTACAAATACGATGACGAAGGAGTACTTGGTCAACCGGTGACTATTGCCAAGAAGGGCATACTTACTGGGTTCCTTTTAGGTCGGACACCGTTGCAAGGCTTCGAAAAATCGAACGGTCATGGTCGTTGTGCTCCGGCCTGGAATCCGACTGCACGTCAGTCCAATCTGTTTGTTCAAACGGCACCGAACAAGCAAATTAGTTCCGCGAGCCTTCGCGCTCAATTAATCAGAGAGGCTAAGCGGCAGAAAAAATCTTATGGGTTGTTTTTCGAAGACATCTCCGGCGGCTCTACTGGCACACACCAAGCTTCTCACCAGTCCTACAATATTTATCCTAAGGTCGTTTATAAAGTTTTTGTCGATGGCCGTAAAGATCAACTGATCCGTGGTGCAGACATTGTTGGCACACCTCTTGCTGCACTCGAAAAAATTATCGCTTCTGGAAACGAATATAGTGTATTCAATGGAAGTTGCGGTCGAGACTCTGGATACGTGCCGGTCTCGGCTGTAGCGCCCAGTCTTCTAGTTCAATCGATGGAAATAAAGCGCACGGCGAAGACTTTTCAAAAACCTCCTATTCTTCCGGATCCGACCATCACTGATGGTGTGAAAAGGGAAGGAGGAAGCAACTAATGCGAACTCTATTTAACACCCTCGCTATTCTCTTCATGCTCAATTGTTGTCCTGCTACCGCGGCTGATGAGGACGTTGTCATCAAAGCCCTCGTCGATGAGATGGAACGTTCGAAAACTTGTTTAAAAACGGGACCTCATCCAACACCATATTTTGTTTCCTACAGAGTCAAGGAGATTGATGAAGCGGTCCTCACTTCGTGTCTTGGTGCGGAGCCTGATGTTCAACGCTCGCGCACTCGTATGATCACTCCGACTATTAGAATTGGAGATTACGATCTGGATAGCTCATTGCCGAGCACGACGCAGTCATATCCGGTCACGCAGATTACGGTTGATGATGATTACGAAGCCATACGAAGAGCCGCATGGCTAGCCTCAGATAGAGCATATACCTTTGCAGTGACAACCTTCGAGTGGAAGAAAGCATATCTCAGTCGAGTTAGCATTCCGAATCGTTTACCAGATATGTCACATGAGAAACCAGCATTATCAATAGCGCCAATGAAGAAACTCGCTTTTGATGAGGCGCGCTGGCGCTCCACGCTGAAGCGTTTATCCGCGAAGTTTCAGAAATATCCGTCGCTTCAGTCTTCGAAAGTTTCTTTTATCGCAAGAGTGGTGACAACCTGGATTGTCAATTCCGAAGGAACGCGTGTGAGAGAGTCAAGACCGATTTATGGTGTTCGTGTATATGCGGAAACGCAAGCGCCTGATGGAATGCAAATTACCGACAACGATGTCGAGATGGGAACAGATGCGTCGCAGTTGCCCTCTGATTCTGACTTAGAAAGGATGGTCGAGCGACTTGCCAGCAATCTTCAAGCGACCCAAAGAGCGCCGATTTTGGAAGAATACTGCGGACCTGTTTTATTCAAAGGGCAGGCCGCTGCCGAGCTAATTGAACAGGTTCTAGCTCCTAACTTCGGCTTGACTCAGGAGGACTTGGCCGATCAAGAGAAGTGGCGTAATCCTTTGAAAAATGCGATTGGACGTCGGGTTTTGCCCGATTACATAGACCTGATTGATAATCCGCAAATGGAGAAGTTTGGAAGTACAGTTCTAATTGGTGGTTACAATTTTGATGATGATGGTGTGCCGGCGCAAAAATTGACGTTAGTTAAAAATGGCAAAGTAAATGATGTTTGCACAAGCCGTATTCCGACGCGTACTTCGAAGGCTAGTAATGGTCACTCGATGGGGGGTCTTGGTGTCTATAATATTCTCGAGCTGAGCAGCAGTAAAACTGTCTCCGAAGACGAGATGAAGGAACGGATGGTATCACTTGCAAAAGATGCGGGTTTAGATTATGTGCTTGTCATCGAGCGAATGAGTGATTCGTTTCATATGGATGAACAGCCCAATGTGAAGGACAAAACCTACACTTACGATACACCTTCGTACTCTGCTACTCCCGATGATCCAACGATTGCTTATCGCCTCTATCTCGATGGCCGAAAAGAGTACGTGCGAGGACTCGAGTTCAACTCAATCTCTCTACGCGCTTTTCGCGATATTCAAGCCGTCGGAAACGATTCAGGCGCTTATGTTTGTGAATGTAGGGATCTTCGACCGCGTCATCTGATCACACCTTCATTGCTGATCGGTGAACTCGAGTTGCGACCGGAGAAAGCTGAACATGCTGCACTGCCAGTAGTGCCTGGACCATTGACTGAAAAGTAGAACAGTTTTGTTCGTGCCAATGCAAAGTAAAGCACCACATACCGAGCTGTACCGTATGTGGTGCTTTACAGATTTGCTCCTTTCGGAACTACTTTATGATGATTCTCATTTGAATCTATTTGGCGGCAATTTCAACTTTGACACCTTCTGCCCACTTCTTGTGTTCGTCCGTGTAATAGAGATAAGTGCGGCTGGCTGGACCGTTGTATGTACCGGGAACGGCTGCTATAAGGCTGATTGGTATCTCTGCTTTGGACCGCGCCGGTAGAGCGCGCCAGTATAGGACAACCTCACGACCAAGCACTTCGTAGCAATCGATAGCCCCTTTTTTGACAAGCTCCTTCAACTGGTCGTGGCGTGGCTCGAGACCACCAGGCAAACCGACAATCGCAACAGGTGAAGGAAGAACTTCGTCATTTTTATTTATCACAGTCACTGTTGCCTCGGTGGAGGTGCCTTCCACTAGCTTGTTTTGCGCTAACCTTACAGCGATGTCCAGTTTGCATTCTGCCGAATCGGCTGGTTTGATGGCGTTGTAATTTACTGCTAGCGAGTAGGGCATTGCCGCTCCTCCACCTTCCATGCGGAGCTCCAATTTGTGTTCTCCGGGAGTGAGTGAATCAGCGATATCCGGCAATTTGATTGCCCCTTGCGTGGACGGTGAGAAGTTCTGCCAGCTGCCCATTGGTTTGCCATCGACGTAAACGCACACTCTACCATCCGCTTTGGGTCTTGCTTTTTGCTTGTCGTAGTTCACTATGGCGCGAAGTGCGAGCACGGTAGCTTGGGTGGAGCCATAGCGCCCAGCTTTGCAAGAGTCGGCAAGAAACTTGATGCTCTTCTCGACATTGCCAGCGTAAGCTGGTTCGCGCATCCAGGCCAACGTTGCCAGTGCGGTACCCTCGACGGCTAGAGACTCGCCGCCGGATCCTACGATAGATGCGGTGATACCGCCAACGCTACCGTCTTTGGCTTGTTTTTGGGCTAACCGTTCCATAAGTTTGATCGCTTCCCCCTTGCTTCCCGCAAGCGAGAGAGCATTGGCCGCAAGCGCAATTACGTAAGAGTTCTGACTTCTTGTAGCCGCTTCATTGACGTTTTGCAATTCCGTTTTCAAGTCTCCAGCCGATTGTCCTGATTCCAGTAACGACCAGGTGATATACGCGTTGGAACAGTCTTTGTCTTCGATCCATGAGTGCAGTGAACGACGTTTTCGATTGAAACCGCCCTTTCCGTCCCGTTGCTTGAGCAGCCATGTGCGAGTGGTGGCGATCATGTTCTGGTCGACTTCCCGCACTTGAGCCATGTCAGAAAAATGCAAGAGACCGAATGCTGTTAATGCTTCATGCCCCGGATTTTCACCAAACCACTCGTAACCGCGGTCTGGGCACCAGAAACCAACTAACTGTTTATATCCTTTGTCCAGTTTCTCTCGAGAGGTTTGAACCAACTTTGGATCGACACCAGTATGAGAAACAAAGTATTGTTGCGCCATTGTCAGGGGATAGCTCGTCGCAGATGTTTGTTCGAAACAGCCGTATGGATCTTGAATCATGCGCTGAAGTGCTTCGGTGAGATTGGCAAGCGGAGTAGGATAAACAGCCGTGTTTGACGAGATGCTTCCTTTGATCACTCCGTCCGGGATAACGATGTTGTGGACAATCGGTTGGCATGGAGCTAGCATCCCGCCGAAGCTAGCCACGATCCGAAAGCCGTTCGGTTTGACCTTCAGCTTACTCGTTACTTTGTCGCTGAACAAGCCTGCTTTAGAGTTCAACACAAAGTCGCTGGTACCATTGCCGGTGCCGACTACGATCGGTTGAATTACACGGATTCGCTCACCGGCTCTGAGTTCAGTGTTTGCACTCACGGCAGTGGCGAGGTTAAATTCACCGTTTAGGTCTACTTTGAAGTCCGGAGATGTGAGACTGTTACCAGATGCGTTAACGAATGTGATCGGTAGTCTGATCTCGTCTCCAGCAGTCACTTCTAGGGGCAGCTTTGCTTCAGTGTAGAACGGTTGAACCGATTCGACGCCGATGCTGCTGGAACCAATGGCGCCACCACCAGTGAACGCATCTGCAAAGACCTTGAAGGTGGTTACATTATCATTTAGATCGAAGCTAATTGATGCTTCGCCGGTCGCTGGATCTGTTTTAACCCCGGCGTTCCAAAACAAGGTTTCATCGAAATCGACACGGTCTGTCGGTTGGCGGTTGGCACGTGCGCTGTGGGCATATTCGCGTACGACCACGAGGTTGGCTTGTCTGAAAAGGAATCCGCGTTCGCCTGCACCAAATGCGGCACCACTAAAATTCATATCCCTTCTTGCGCGTTTACTTTTGTCTACTGCCATCTGGATTTCTTCGTCAGCCACTGCAATTTCATCCATCTTAATTAGACTATTCTGTCTTGCGTCAACCATGACTGGTTTTGCATGGACCGTCGGTCTTTCGTTAACGATTTGCATTATTTTTTTTGCCTGAAGGTCAGTCTTGGGAGCGGCTTTTGGCATCGGTGCCTCTGGTTGCGGAACGGGAGGCGCTACTGCCAGAGCCGCTCCTGGCAGTTCATTTTTTTGCAATAAGGCGCCTCTAACACCAATTCCACCGCCTGCTAGAGGTAGCCCAAAGTTAACCATCTCCGGAAGTTTCATTGCCATTACGCGTCGCGATTTGTCGCCGTGGGCTTCGATAAATTTCGGTATATCCATTAACCCGTATCTGCGCCAACCCTGCGTTCCAAGCAAGAGATCGGTGGCCAGTGCAGCCTTCTGATTTTTGGGATCCAGATAGATGTGCGCATCTTTGAGGTCCTCCACCTCTGGTTCCAGAAATACCATCACCGGCAGTCGAGGGGCTTGTTCGCGTTTTTCCACCATCTCTAAAACACTATTGTCGGTTACAGTGATACCAACGACTGCAGACACCGGCTTGCCACTCTCGTCTGTTGCTTTGACAGTAAGTTTAGTTTTGTCACCCGGAACATAATTCTTCTTGTCTGGCTTGATGCTGATGTTTAGCGGGTGTGCTGGTTTCTTAAAGACCAGTCGCTCTGCCAGCGGGATGTTTTGATCGTTCCAAACAGTGACGGCAAGAACACCATCGATATTTGATGGAACATCAAATTGGATGCGTTTCAGACTCGATTTCCGTTGATCCTCATTGTTTACCTTAAACGCGGCGATTTCTACTTCGCGCTGAGCAAGTGTCACTCGATATGATCGTTCCGAACATCCGACTCTGACTGAAATAGGGTCTGCTTTATCGAACACCATTTTGTCTGAGCTCACGACTGCGCCTTCGGGCTTTACTGCCGGAAGTTTGAAGTGTTTTTTTATACCTGCCGGTTGGGACACCGTCAAATAGTAGTTTTTGTCAGGTTCTGGTGTAAATTCGAATCGCCCGCGACCTTCATGTTCTGTTTTAAACTCAGTGACTGAGTTGTCATCTTCGGAGATCAGTTTGCCAACGAGATCTGCTGGTTTTCCGTTGGTTTGTTTCGCCTGGATATAAACTCTGTTTTTATACCCAGCAACCAGATCTCCGCCCTCTGGAAAGATCTGCAAATCCACTGTTTGCAGAAGAATCGGAATACTCTTTGATGCAGTTTCGACAGTGCCACCATCTTCGATCACAAGCGCAAGCGTCCCGTCGCCTCGCGGTATTTCGCGCGGCAGGTCGAGGCTCACGGAACAAAGACCGTTTGCATCAACAGTCGTGCCGGCGCCCTTAACTTCAACGCCGTCGACCTGTGCGGTCACAGTTACCTTCGCTCCAACGGGAATGTCACCCTCAGCGCGTTTCACCTCTAATGTTGCAGAAACATTTTCACCAGGACCGTAACCGTCACGAAGAAATGTAATCTGTGAATTCAATCTGGGCGCTCGGTAAGCGCGAACATCGAATTTCCGTTCTGCCGGTGCGTGCCCTGAGTATCCATAGCTGGCATGGATTGTGTATTCACCGCCGGCTTGTCCCTCCGGCACTTCCCATAAATACCCCCAAACACTGTCTTGAACCGCTGCTTGACCGCTGGCGACGACATCGCCCTTTGGTCCGCGGACTTCAACCGTCGCGTATGGTGTCGATTGACTACTGCTCAGCGGTTTATGGGTTGCCGCCTGCAAAAGCACCCCGCGAGCGTAGACTTTTTCGCCGGTTCTATAGATTGGCTTGTCTGTGCTGAGAGCCGTAAGATATCGCTCAGCACCGCCCAGTCGCTTGGTTTCTTCGGTCTTGGGGCGCAGCTGGTCTGCCTTTCCTACGGGCTTCTCGTCCTTTTGTGTCTGTGAGTCAGCCTTGTTTAGTCCGAGGGTCACGGCGCAGCATGCCGCTGCGGTGACCGACAGACCAATGATCGTCAATTTGCGAGACATCGTTTTACTCCCTTTGCTCAAGTTCATTCTTTCATCCGGGCAATTGGCTTTATAGGACCTAAGTCAGGAAGCAAAAACAGGAAAAACCCTGCTATGGCTATGGGAAATATGTGAAGCAGAAGGAAGGTCTATCAGACCGCGGTAAGTTTTGACGTTTTCTTTACGGCTATCCGTGATTAGCTGGCGGAGTACCCTGAGCGAATAGGAGGGCGGCTTATCGCCGAAGAATATTGAGAGATTGCAGAACCGGTCAAAAAGACTGCGAGTCTGTAGCGACTGAGATTGGAAACAGGAGAACCGTGATGATAATTGTCAAAGTCAAAGATTTAGTAATCGGACTTGGAATATCAATGACTAAGTTGGCATCGAGTTTAAACAAGAAAAATGTGCAGGCGGATGTTGACCGTGAAAATGCGCGAATTTCAACAACTAAATTGAAAGCGCTGAAGAACGTGACAGCAAATCGGCCGCCCTCATTGCCTAAACCGGCGAAGCCTCGTGACACCAAAGAGGAGCGAATAACTTACGCTAAAGTGACCCAAACAAGACTTGAAGCGCTTTCTGCGCATTTGAATAAGAGTCAAGAATTCACAATCGACCAACTCTAAGTGTGATACCGGATTCGGTGCGCGTCTCTTCTGTTTGATTCTCGACTACAGGATGTAGGGAAATCCAGTCGAAACCCACTTTGAGATCGCAAACCGACAAACAATTTGGTCTAATTGCTCTGGAATACTTTTAAACTTCGCAAAATGTTTTGATCGGTTGAATGCCTCTCTAAATATGTGTAATGTGCAAGTTTGAGGGGAGTCAGAGGAGCAACTGAACGAAATGAACAGGGAATATCATAAATGGCACAGTCCGGTTCTCAACCGCGAAATGGAGTTGCTCGTTTTTGGTGACTCCGGTGCAAGAGTCATTGTTTTTCCCACATCTTGCGGACGCTTTTACGATTGGGAAAACCGAGAAATGATCAAAGCGCTTGGTCACCACATCGACCAGGGGTGGATTCAAGTTTACTGCGTAGATAGCGTTGATTTCGAAAGCTGGTGGAATTTCGAAGCGCATCCTCGAGATAAAGCTGCACGGCATCTTGCCTATCAAAAGTATATTGTCGGTGAAGTGTTGCCATTCACGAAGAAAAAGAACGATAACAATTTCGTCATTGCGCTAGGCGCGAGCATGGGCGCATATCATGCGATGAGTATCTCGCTGCGCTATCCGGAAAGTTTCAACAGATGTATTGGTATGAGCGGACCTTATGATTTTAAACAGATGAGTGGCCCTTATAGCGTCTTCAACTGGATCTTCGATTACTACGATGACAATATCAACGAATGCAATCCAGTGCCGTTTGTCTATTCTTCT
>CAZRMH010000150.1:0-17578 GCA_964600935.1 uncultured Candidatus Obscuribacterales bacterium | reverse complement strand
TTGTAGCGCAATCTGATCTTCCTTAACGAGCTTTTGATAAAGTCTGGAGGAACCTCCGCCAGCCAAAATAGTTTCGATCAGGTTTAAAACATATGCGTCTGGATCGCGGCGTTGAGGCGCCTTCCACGCCATCCAAAACGCCGGAGCCTTGGCGTGAGTGTCTTCAACCTTTAGATATCTGGGCTTTTCAATCTTTGGTTCTGAAACATCAGGTCTAGATGGCAATGGTTTCTTCGGAATAGTGCCAAAATATTTCTTTGCTAAGGCTTCGATTTCATCAGACTTTACGTCGCCGACCACGGCGATCACTGCATTGTTTGGAATGTAGTAGGTGTCGAAGAATTTTTTGACGTCGTCGACAGTGGCTGCTTCCAGATCTTCGATGTAGCCGATGACAGGATGTTTGTTTGCCCAGTTATCGAAAATCAATTCTTCGGTTTTTAACGCAGCCGGCATGTAAGGCTGATTGTCGATGCGCATCCGCTTCTCTTCTTTGACGGTTTCTTGTTGATTTTTGAAATTCTCCGCTGTCACTTTCAAGGAACGCATCCGATCTGACTCTAGCCAGAAAGACAGTTCAATATTATTGCTTGGCAGTTTTTCATAATAATCAGTAAAATCGGCATGCGTAGAGGCATTTAGTTGTCCTCCGGCGGCTTGCACATGTTTGAAAAAATCGCCTTTAGGAACGTTATCTGAGCCTTCGAACATCATGTGTTCAAATAAATGAGCGAAACCGGATTTCCCTTTTTGTTCATCGCGAGCTCCAACGTCGTAGATCATCACGTATGCTGCCACGGGCACGCTGTGATCCTCTGAAACGATTACTCTTAAGCCGTTATCGAGAGTGAAGTCTTTGGAAATTGGAATCGAAGGTTTCTTGACTTGAAGCGTTGGTCTGCCGGTCGAGCTGCTGTCGCCCTTCGTTGGTTCCGATTGCACCGGTCCTGAAACTGATAGGCAAAACGTAAGCGCCAGCAAAGCGCCATTACGAATCAAGCTAGTCATCTTCATCCTCATCGTCCGTTAGTAAAACGCATGACCAGAAAATTGCCACCACGAGCACGCACATGAAAGCGGCGCCAATTGCCAGTTTGTCTGGAAATCCAAATCTTTTTACGACGAGATATGTGCTGAGTGCAAGGCACAGCCCAAGAATCGCCACCATATGATTTATTCGAATGCGAGGGACGCGCATAGTCTGATTAGACCTTTTGCCGGTCACGACAAGACGTCATTATCGCATGGACATAAGTCTCGTGCGAATCATCGATGATTGTCCTCGGTGAAATCTTCAGACCAAAACTATTCAACGGTTTTGTTCTGTAAAACTGACAGCTCGTTTCGACTTCGACGACAACTAAGGGCGCTCGGAATCGAGCGCCGTCGTCGTTTGATTCTAAAAGTACCGAGAGTTAGATGCGAGCGCCGGTGAGTGATGAACCGCAGGAGCATTTGTCGCCCCGAGCCGGTGTTGATTCGATCAATTTGTTCAGAAGCGCGAGCAACTTGGCATTGTTTTCAGTGAAAACTTTGACGACTTCCGCGTGTGATACCGGTTCGACGTTACCTATCAAGCCGCTGTCGTAGTCGGTTATCAAAGAGATGTTGACGACGCAGAGTTCCTGTTCCTTTGCCAGATGAACTTCTGGGTATTGAGTCATATTGATGACTTCCCATCCGGCAGAGGTAAACCACTTAGATTCTGATTTCGAAGAGAAGCGCGGTCCCTGTATGACGACGACGGTTCCTTTGTCATGCATTTTGATACCAGCGGCTTCGCCAGCCTTGACTGCCAGCGCTCTGAGCTCGGGGCAATACGGCTCTGCTGACGAAACGTGAGTGGTGATCGGACCATCATAAAACGTGTCTTTGCGTCCAGAGGTGCGGTCTACGAACTGATCGCAGACGACGAATTCGCCTGGTTTTACGTCTTTTTGAAGGCTGCCTGCGGCGCATGGCGTGATTAAACGCGAGACTCCAAGCGACTTCATCGCCCATACGTTAGCGCGGTAGTTGATCATATGCGGAGGAAGAGTGTGACCAGCTCCGTGTCTCGGCATAAATGCCACCTTCTTTCCGGCTAGCGTTCCAATCGCGACTTTGTCGCTAGGCGCACCGTAAGGGGTTTCAATAACATGTTCTTCAAACTCATCGAGCAACTTGTAGAAGCCAGAGCCGCCAAACACGCCGATTTCTGCAGTAGGTTTTTCCGCCACGATAGTCTCCACCGTACCTATTTATATGTAATTTCGGTACTCTAACTCCGCCCGTCGCAGACCTTTCCGAATGAATCCCGAAAGGTCACGGTTATAAGCGAAACCCAGGCCAACACTGGGAAAACAAAGGGGAAAACCACATGGCATCCGCGTTATTTTTGAGTACACTTAATGTTAGCACCTGTTACTAGGAGACCCGAATTGAGCAGAACGCTGAAAGACTTCAAACCCCGACTCCGTGATAGAGGAGCGGTTTTTTTGAATGTCGTTACGGCGTAAATGCAAGCGGGGCTAGTCTTTTGGGCTTTGGGAGGCTTGGTCGATAGGCTAAACCCGCAGCCTGTAAGCCATACACCTGCTTAAAAGTTTCGTGACGGTGGTATAACGCACTAGTGACCGTGACTTTGCCAAATTGAGGAGGCCGTCAGACAATTTACAATGTGGCCGGCATTACCGAGAAGCAGATGAGACCTGGCTTTTCCGTATCGCCCCTGTGCTAACCCCACCGAGTGTCGGCGCTCAAGGCTCGTAGAACCGAGTTGTATCTCAAGGGAGTCGTGATGTAACCAATGATAGGGAAGCTCTTATTCGGACTGGCACTAATTCTTTGCGTCAGTCTTGGAGGTTCTGAATTTACCTACGGTCAGACCAGTTACCTGGCATCAGTTCCAGGAAACGGTCATAAACTGGCTCAGAGACCGTATATGAGTCCATTCAGTGATCCGGAAAAGGTCTACGAACGCGTATGGAACCTGATTAAAGAAGATTATTATGAAGGCACCTTCAACGGGCAAGACTGGGATCGCTGGAAAAATAAATACGACGGTAAGCTGAAAACCTCTGATGACGCCCACAAAGCGATTGAGACTATGCTCGCCAGTCTTGGTGATCGATACACGAGATTTCTCGACCGCGACGCATTCGATGATGAACGTTCGCAAATTGATGCGCAAATCTGTGGTATCGGTGTTCAAATCGGTACTAATAAAGAACGCAAGATCGTCATCATCCAGCCTATCGAAGATACTCCGGCATGGAAAGCTGGTGTCAAAGCCGGCGATGAACTCGTTGAGATTGACAGTAAATCAACCGACGGATACACCGTAGATGATGCCGCGAAAAAAATTCGTGGATTGATCAACACCGATGTTCTGCTGACTGTTGTTCGTAAGAGTGCTGTTGGGGGCAAGGGAACAGAGCGCCATGTTCTGACAATCACCCGGGCAGAAATTCCATTGAAGGCTGTTCAAACAACTCAAATGTTGAGCAATGACATCGGATATATTCGCCTGTCGAGTTTCATCTCGCAGAAAGCTGATCGCGAGGTTGCCGATTCGCTTGCGAAGATGCCGGCAGCTAAAGCGATCATCCTTGACCTTCGAGACAACCCCGGCGGTTTGCTCAATAATGCGATCAATATCTCCAACATGTTCTTGAAGAGCGGAGTCGTAGTATCAACTGTAGATCGCGATGGATACAAGAAATCCGAAATTACTACTGGTCATCCACTTTGCGATCTTCCAGTGGCAATTTTGATAAACCGAGGCAGTGCATCTGCTTCTGAAATCACCAGTGGTGCGTTGAAAGACAATGGTCGCGCCATACTTGTCGGAGAGAAAACCTTCGGTAAGGGTCTTGTTCAGGGCATTAATCGGCTCGAGGACGGTAGTGGTGTCAACATCACTATCGCTCGATATCTGACTCCGAACGATACCGATATCAACAAGAAAGGTATCAGTCCTGATCTCGAAGTTAAACTGGCTCAAAAGGATATATTGGCTCACAAAGGACCGTGGTGGTTGGATCCGGATGGTCCAAGCGTCGAACGTCGAGCTGACGATCTCAAAGATATTCAACTCAAAAAAGCGTTTGATGCCCTTAAAGAAAATCTGGAAAAGAGTCACTCGGTTGCGATGACGCGCGATAACAAGTAAGCCGCGTCGATTGCTTCGAATCTATAGAACTAACGTGAAGGCGGCTTTCCAGTCGCCTTCCTCTTTAATTTCCAGATCGGTCCGGTTTTTATTACTTCTTGACGACGTTGGCATCGCCGGTGGTGTCGTAATTTTTGGTACCACCCCTGGTGATGATAAAGAAAATTTTTCTCGCCTGTTTGCGACTTATATTGTATAGTGACACCATGAGCAGTAGCTATAATCCTATGCCTTTTGGCGACAACCAGGACGTCTTCAAGGACTCTGGGCTCAATAATCTAAAGCCCATTCGTCGAAAGCCAGCAAGACCAGGTTTGCATACGGGAGTATGCATCGTCGGTTGTGAACCAAGTTGTGGAAAAACCGTTCTCATGTCTGGGGTTGCCGGAGTGCTGGGTGATTACAGCGGTAAAGTGCGAGCCGTTAAACCTGTGACCTATGCGCGTTATGAACGCAGCGCTCCGGAATACACTTTTATCAGCAGTATCACTAGAACAGTTGTCGATTATCCTTCCATACATCTGTCCTTCCCTCCGACACTCAGTCAATCGGAATGGGACCAAATTATTGTGACCGCCACCACAGGCGATGCTGTAACTTTTGTCGAAATTCCGACGACGGTGGCGACACCTCTGAGTTTCGAGAAGAACGCGAACAATCAATTAACGCATGAATGGTGGACTACGACAGATTTGATTCGCTCGCTCAACTATCCTGTAATTTTGGTGGCGAATCATGCAACAGACGCTTTGGAAAAACTTTCCGTCTCGTTGAACTACCTTCAGTCCGGCGGCATCGATGTTCTAGCGCTGGCTACGGTTGAAACAAACTTGATGGAAGCGCAACTGATGGATCGATATATTTCCAAAGACGATTTCGAACTTTTCTTGATAACGGGAACGGGAAAACCTTACCTCGGCTGTCTTCGGTACAGTCCTTCAATCAGTGTTTCACAAGTCTCGCAAGGCAATTTGAAACGCAATGTGGAAGAATGTCTCGACCTTCTCGTTCTGCGTCGCTCATTAGACTTGCCGGTGATTCGGACGTTTTGAATCGACATACCGAAAGGCAGGCAAAAATCGCCGTTTTTAATGACCTGAATTCGGCAAGTTTTGAGCTAGGACGCTTTAGTTTTTGGTAAAAACGACAAAACCATTACGGTAAGCATGTAGACAGCGGCCCCGGCGACCAGTGTGTATGTGATACCGACTTGTATCGAAATGATGGCAGCGACAATAGACCCGAGCACTGACGTCGCGCCATTCACTCCCCAGAACCAGGCGCCCAATTCGACGTCTTCTTTGGCGAAAAGTGTCATACCCAGTGGGAAGCACCAGCCCATGAAGAAGCCCGGGACTGCCACTGCCAACAGTGAAAGCACCACTCGCTCAATCAGTCCTGCCGCAGGCATTACTGGGGTGAAGTAGAGTGTCGCGAAGCAGGTGGCGAAGGTTAATACGCCTGTGAGAAGCAGTGCCATGCGTGCTAGTTTTTCCGGGTTGCCACCAGAATCGACTTTCGATTGCATGAAATAGCTACCGGCGCCTGACGACAGCAAGAGAGCGAATAGAACGACGGTTAGCCCATATGTAGGGCTGCCCAGGAAAATCGTGAGCCGTTGAATCAAACCGACTTCGACCAGCATGAAACCCATTCCGAGTGCGGTGAAATAAATTGCCGATTGGAAAAATAACTGTTGCTTGGCCATCTTTTTCCCGATCCTGAGCCAGAGCGGTAGCAGGATTGTCACGACAACTAATATGAAGGCGAGCATGAACGTGAAGATCAAGATGGCGACGCCTTCATTGATATTCTGATCGTGTCCGGCGCTGGTGAAGAAAAACGGTCTGTCGTCGTTCGGTAAGTCACCAGTGGCGATACTAGTTGAATTCATGTAGGTCGTAAATGGTTCTTTACCGTTACCGTTCGGGAGCCACAAAATTTTGTAGTCGCGCTCTTTGCAGATCTGCTCGATTCTGCTTATGTCTTCGGCGGTAAAGGGATCAGGAGACATCATCATTAGTCCCATCCAGTTTCCTTCAAACGTAGATGGTGCACCGATAAGCATTATTCGTTCTTTTGCATTTTCGATACCACTGGCCTGTAATGCACTACGCGCAAGACCCGCCAATTTGAGAATTTCTTCAGGACGTTTTTCATCACCCCAACGGATTACCGACAACACTCCTTTGGGTTCCAAGTGGTCGAGAAAAACTTTGAACGCTTCTTTTGTATACAAAACGTTTTCAGTGAGCATGAAGGCGCCGGAAGACGATGCTGCCCAGGTGTCTACCAGTGAGCACTGAATCAGTCCGTATTTCTTTCCGGACTTAGCGAGCCAAACACGCGCTTCGTCGTTGACAATGTTGACGCCTGGTTTTTCGTGAAGGCGTCCGACAAAATCAGCATATTTCCCTTTGATCATCTCAACTATCGCAGGATTCACCTCTGCTGCATCAATAGTTTTTTGACCGAATAAAAGTCCGGATATGATATCGCGTCCACCGCCGGCTCCGATCACGAAAAGACTGTTGTTTGGTCGCAGATCGTTGCCGACTGCAGTCAAATCTTCACGCAGTGGTGCCATCTGATTTGGATCATCGCTGAACTTTGTAATGACAGTCATTGCGCCGCTGTCGATGAACAGACCTTTTTGCGGGACTTTGGCGGCCCCCTCTTTATGTTTTCCCCAGGTGAAAACGGAGGCGCTTTCCTCGGTAACGACCACTCTTCCGAGCGGTGTCCATCGGACATATTCGATTTTGCCGTCGGTAACGGACCTGAAATCAGGAAGTGGCGAAACCAGAACGGCGATGCAGAGGATTGTCGCCAGACCTGGTAGTAATGCCGTTTTTACAGATATCGTACCGGAGCGCTTTGCGAATAAAACTGATGATAATGAAGCGATCACACCACATGCCATCATCACAGCAGGTCCGGAGGCCACTGTTAATCCGAATACGAGTAGTGGGCAACTGCAAGCCGCTCCCAACAAATCGTAAGCATACAATCTTCCGACTGATTGAAACCTGGATAGACAGAGTGAGAGACAAATTCCTGCGAACACAAAAGGCAAAGAAAAGGTGATGAATGTTGCACCAATCCAACCGAACGGTCCCACAGTTTCCATCGATCTGTTGTATAGCAACTGCAGTGCGAAAGCTAGAGGCACGCTGACCGCGAATAAAGATGCGCTCACGGTCAGGGCTTTGAGGACTTTGTCCTGCTCTCTAGGTACTTTTATGAAGGTGTAGATCGCGCCAATCGTCATGCCGAGCATCGTAATTGACACGATCATGAAAGCGAAGTGATAACCTGTGCTCACGCTGAACAGCCTGGTCAAAACCAGTTCCAGCAAGACAACCGCCATCGCAAAAAGGAAGAGTGCCAGACTAATGTGCCAATCGGGTTTGATGAAATTCGAGGCTACCGACGGATCCGATACCTTCTGCCCTTCTTGTTCGTTCAACTTAAGTCAGCCCTCAGTTCGATGTTGACGCCGTAGTCTATGACTAAAGCCAGTCATAGATACTTGATCTGACATACCCAGTTTGAAACAGATTAACAGACTGCGTTTAACTGCCTTTGTTGGTGGCTTTTGAGACTTAAAATATGAGTCGTTAGGCTTTCTTTCGACAACCCATCCAAATTTGCCAGATTTCTCCTTTCTGGACGATGATTGCTGAAACAGTTGCCGCATTTGCTCGAGTAATGCCAATAATTTGATCAATCGAATTGATTAAATGACTCGTGATAGGTGACATCGCCTTTGATGAGTTCATTGTAGTTCGAAAGCGCTAGCGCCATGAACGCATCGTCGGGAGCATCGAATGGTGAGTTCATGCCGAATTCCGATGCCGGTTTGAATCCGAATTTGGGATAGTATTCCGGGTGACCTAAAACGATGATGATGCCATGACCAGCGCCATTCGCTTTAGCAATCGATTCTTTCATAAGGCGCTTGCCGATGCCTTTTTTTTGAAACTCTGGTAATACCGCCAGCGGTGCTAACGCGATTGCATAGGTTCCTTGGCTGGAATTTGAGCCGTCTTTGTCGTTTATGATATCGACTTTGGTGTACAGGATATGTCCGACGATTTGCTCTCCTTCAATGGCAACGATCGACAATTCTTTTATCAATGCATCAGACGCCAACAATGTTTCAACAAGGTTTGCTTCGGCTTTGCGACCGAATGATTTTTCATGCACACGACGTATGCCGTCATGGTCTGCAGAGTCTGACACGCGGGTTTGAATTATAGCTGTCATGGTTGCTCTCGACGTTTTTTTGCTGAACGGTTGTTTGTCGGATAATAATCCCCAGAAACTGTGGTTTTGAAACTGATTGACTACTTATTTAAACTCCGGCAGCCCGTTTCGATTTCCGGAAAAAAAATTGAACGAATTCACATTCGATTATGCAAGACATCATTATTTCCATGGGTTCAGGCTTCTGGTGAGGATGTTAATCTGCCTTTAACCTCGCCTTAGTCGAATCACGGCGAAAGTAGCACCGTGTTGTTGGACTTCGTCATCGGAGCATTTTGTAATGACTATGGTCAATCTTGGTAGAGATGAACATGCAGGAAACGTCGCTGGTCAAAGCGATTCCACGAGTTTGAGTAAAAACGTTGAGATGTCTGTTCGATATATGAATTGCACTGATTGTGGTACTGATTTTTGCTTTACACCAATCGAGAAGAAATTTTTTGAAGCACGGAGCTTTGAAAACGAACCACGGCGTTGCCACAACTGCCGTGTTCTGCGCAGAGCTCGTAATAGTTCAAAACGCGACGGCGCTTCAATTTCCGCTGTCGTTTGCGCTTCTTGCTATTGTTTTACCTACGTTCCGTTTAAACCGAACGGGCGAAAACCAATCTATTGCACGACCTGTTTGCACGATCCGAACTTGCAATTGTGCATTTAGTATCCGGAAAAATTATGTAGGATCTGGCCGTTAAGCTGAGCCGTTTTCAACTGAACTTTTTTAAAACTGATTTTTCCTCAAGCGCTATCGCGAACGAGACTGCTGTCGACGATTTGCATTTGTAAATCGAGATGAGTTTCTTTGCCGCCTGCCCCGGCCCGTTCCCGTTCTGCAGGTGGCACCACCTGAATGAACAGTGCTCGGTAGTGTTCCCAGTTATCCAAAATTTTCTTTGCTTTCGGGCTCGCCGTCAACCTGAAGTGGTCCTCGATCAGTGCGAGTAAT
Source organism: uncultured Candidatus Obscuribacterales bacterium (assembly GCA_964600935.1). Lineage (GTDB taxonomy): Bacteria > Cyanobacteriota > Vampirovibrionia > Obscuribacterales > Obscuribacteraceae > JADYXR01. The sequence continues at coordinate 8,213 of CAZRMH010000150.1, read as the reverse complement.
TTCCCTTCATTGTGCTGTGAGACGTAATATAGTTCTTTATCACAATCACGATTCACCTTCTCAATGAAAGTACGTTCTTGGTCGAGAACAAAGGCGATTCCGCCGGACATTCCAGCTCCGAAATTTCGTCCGGTCGACCCAAGCACCACTACCGTTCCGCCTGTCATATATTCACAACCGTGGTCGCCGACACCTTCAACTACAGCCTGTGCACCGGAGTTTCGAACTGCGAATCGCTCACCGGCGGCGCCTGCTACCAGGAGCTTCCCTCCGGTGGCGCCGTATAAGCAAGTGTTTCCGACGAGCACCGGTGGTTCGGATTGATCGTCAACTTCGATTATGTTGCTATCCGGTCTGACGACGACTTCGCCTCCGAACATACTTTTTGCGACGTAATCGTTCGCTTCGCCCTTGAGATACATTAATACGTTCTTCGCGTTGAACGCTGCGAAACTCTGGCCTGCGGTGCCTTCAAAATTTAAAACTATCTGTCCGTTGAAACCGGTGTCACCATGAGTGGTGGCAATCAAGCCGCTCAGGCTCGCACCAACTGTCCGATCCATGTTTCTCAAGTGATAGCTCTTGATGACGCTGCTTTGGTTCTCGACGGCTTGGCGAATGGAAGGATCATTGATGATCAGCTCATTGATACCACAGCTGGTAGCGTCGGCGATATTGCCGGCGATGCGCTGGTAGACGGTGCTATTGATTAAACCACCATATTTAGTACTGCGAACGATACCATCATGGATTGCGGTTGTGTCGATACCGAGACCCGTATGGGCTGGCTTCTCCACTATTTCGCTTAAATCGAGCGTGGCGCATTTTGACAGCAAGACCCGTTCCTTTCGGGCAAGCAGTTCAGTCCGTCCTCTGATTTCGGCAAGTGAAGTGTAACCGAGGGCCGCCAATTGATACCTGACTTCTTCAGCTATAAATTTGAAGAATTCAACAACACTATTAGGATTGCCATGAAAACGTTCTCTCAACGAGTCCTTTTGAGATGCCACGCCCGTAGGACAGTTGTTGGTATGGCAGACGCGAGCCATAATACAACCTTGGGCAATCAACGCGATGGTGCCGAAAGCGAATTCGTCACCACCGATAATGGCAGCCTTAATAACATCGGCACCAGACCGTAAACCTCCGTCTACGCGTACCGTGATCAAATCGCGCAGCCGGTGTTCCGTGAGGAACCGATTTGTTTCAGCCAGACCGAGTTCCCATGGCAGTCCGGCGTGTTTGATAGAACCGACTGACGCTGCGCCTGTGCCACCATCGTGACCGGCGATGTGCACGATATCCGCGCCGGCTTTCGCACATCCAAGCGCAATTGGACCAATGCCCTGTTCGGATACTAACTTGACCGAGATCTTTGCCGTTTGATTTATTTGTCTCAAGTCGAAGATCAACTGAGCAAGGTCTTCGATCGAGTAAATGTCATGGTGCGGCGGAGGTGAAATCAGTGTGATGCCTTTCTCCGTTCTGCGTAGTTTAGCGATGTAGTCGGATACTTTATGGGCAGGCAGTTGACCGCCTTCACCAGGTTTAGCCCCCTGAGCAACTTTGATCTCGAGCTGCTCGGCGGTGGCAAGATATTCAGGAGTTACTCCGAAGCGCGCGGATGCAACCTGTCGAATCTTCGACGCCGCAGAATCACCCGTTTGTAACCCTGTTAAACCAGGGAAGTCCGAGCTTGTGCCATCGGCTCTAACGTTGATTGGCTGGTAACGTATTGGATCTTCTCCGCCTTCGCCTGAGTTTGAACGCGCGTTGAGGCGGTTCATCGCGATTGCGAGTGTTTCATGAGACTCTTTTGAAAGCGCGCCAAGTGACATGCCACCACTACAGAATTTCGAGACGATTGATTCGACCGATTCAACTTCGTGAATGGGGATTGCCTTCCGGTCGGATTTTACGTCAAAGAGATCGCGCAACGATGATGGTGGCTGTTCAGCAATCAGGGAACTGTAAGATTGATATTGTTCTAACCGCCTCCCGTCGTCGGCAGCGGAATCTTTCAGGGCGACGGCTGTATGTAGTGCTTTAACGAGATCGTTGTTGTTTCTGTGATATTCGCCTGTACGTTTGTGTTTCAAAATTCCCTCGTCAATCAGACGAGGTTCTGTCGAGTACGCCTTTTTGTGGAACTTGCGAACCTCTCGTTCCAGGTCTTCAAAGGTGAGTCCACCGATCGGACTGTTCGTGCCGGAGAAGCAGCGGTCAACGATTTCCTGACTCAGACCAAGGCACTCGAATATTTGCGCTCCGACGTAACTTGTCAGTTTCGACACACCCATTTTCGAAATGATTTTTAGAAGTCCGGTCTCTAACACGGACTTGTAGTTTGACTGGCATTGATAAACTGTCAGACCTTTAAATTTCTGATTAGATCCTGATTGTGCGCTAGCATCAGTGCCAGTATCTGCATTGGCTCCGTGTACAAGTTTTTGAACCTTGTCTCCCCAGTACCAGTGTCTGATTACTTCGAATGCCAGGTATGGCACCACGCACTGGGCGCCGTATGCGATCAGCGCCGCTAAATGATGGCTTGTCCAGCATTGAGATGTTTCGACTACGATCGAACATTTTAAACGTAAGCCGGCTTTTATAAACGAATGGTGTACGGCTCCGACAGCTGCGAGCATTGGAATGGCTGTGTTAGTTGCGCTGGTATCACGGTCACTGAGGAATATAATTGAGCAACCCTGTTTGACGTGATTGGCAACTTCATCGCATACACGATTGATGGCGCTTTGCAGCGTTTCATCCACTTGAAACAGTGTCGAAACTCGCGCCCATTTGTACTCATGTCCAAGACTTTCTAGAAAACGCACTTCGTCGTCATTTATGATCGGGCTGGGAAGCAGAATGGTTTGAGCGAGCATGGGATCCGGCTGCAGGCTGAGTGACCGTTTCCCGAGGTACGAAGTCAATGACATCACCAGGCGTTCCCGAATTGGATCGATTGGTGGATTGGTTACCTGTGCAAAGCGTTGACGGAAGTAATCAGATAACTTTTTCGGACGTTCTGACAGCACCGCCAGCGGTGTGTCATCTCCCATGGAAAAAACCGGCTCGCTATCATTAACAGCCATATAGGTCACTACTGCATCAACGTCTTCCAGTGTGTATCCCGCTGCGACCTGGCGGGCGACCATCTCGTCTTCGCTATATGTCCACTCTTTACTAAATCCGCATTCTTTTAAAACGCGGCGTTCTTTAAGCAACCATTGTCCATAAGGATGCGCGCTTGCCACGCTCTTTTTGAGCTCAACATCGTGGCGAATTGCTCCGGTTTGCAAATCTACCGCGATCATCTGACCTGGACCGAGTCGGCCTTTCTTCGCGACCGGAGAATTTGTGCTTATTACAATTCCGGCTTCCGAAGCCAAAATCACACTTCCATCTTGATGGATTGTGTAGCGGGCTGGACGCAGACCGTTTCTATCAAGAACGGCACCAATTGTAGTGGCGTCGCAGAATGCCACCATCGCAGGACCATCCCAGGGCTCCTGGTGTGGTGCGTAGAACTCATAGAAGTGTTCGATCTCAGGGTCAGCAGTTAAATGTGAGTGGTGTTCATGAGCTTCAGGCACCAGTTTCATGAACGCGGATTCAATGCTGTCGCCATCCTTCAGTAGAGTCTCGATGCAGAAATCCAGAACACTTGAATCTGAACCGGCGTAATCTACCTGGCTGCCAGGACAAAGTTCATTCGTCGTATCATCCCAGGTCGCCTTCACATCTAACGCCGATTGACTTAAGCGGGCATGTAACCAGTTTAAATTGCCTTTGAGAGTATTAATTTCGCCATTATGGGCCAGAAGCCGAAACGGCTGTGCGAGCGGCCAGCGCGAGACCGTATTAGTGCTAAATCTTCTGTGAAAAACGGCCCAGTGTGATTTGAAGTTTTCATTTTGGAGGTCGGTGTAGAACCGCGTCAGACCCTCACTGGTCGTCATTGCTTTATAGACAATCGTTTTTCTGCAAAGTGAAGCGATATAAAAATCAGGTTCACCAATTTGAAAGCGCATAAACTGACTCAATGCGACGCGCAGATTGGCGTAGGCTACATCGAGTTCTTTTTCGGGCAAATTCCCATTATGCGAGATTACCAGATGCTCGATTACCGGAACAGATTGGAGTGCCACTGGACCGAGTGTATTTCTGACAACTGGCACCACCCGCCAGATTCTGGCGGTGAAACCCTGACTTTTGAGAAACTTTTCGATCAAGTCACGATGAAGTGCGATCAGTTGACTGCTTCGTTTTCGTGCCAATCGATCGGGCACAAAGACGACGGCAACGGCATCGCGACTATCTATAGAAATGCCTTCTCGTCGGAAAATTTCTTTGGGAATGGCTGTTAGAATTCCGGCGCCATCGCCGGTAATACCGTCCCATCCAGTCGCGCCTCGGTGTTCCATTTGAGCGAGAGCGAGCAGCGCATCATCAATCGTACTGCGCGTGCGTTCTGGTCTGTAAATAAAGCCCACTCCGCACGCATCGTGTTCTTGCTCGAAAGTAGTTTTCCTAAAATCCGACACTGGTTACTCCAATTCCCGGGGATTACCGATGCATTGAATTCCGCAGTGGGTCGGAAAAAATTCAATGCAGCCGCCGACCTGATATCTCAGCACGTAACTTCGACACCAAATCGAAATTCGATTATTGAGGCGATTGGATAATCCGGCAATAGTTTGTAAACGGCACAGATCTCGATGGACAGCGATAGTACGAGCACTTTAGTAGACAACTTGAATATGTTTGATAATTCGCAAGAGTGAAAACCCAGTTCTCGTAAGCGTCTCGACGATTCGGGAAGGAGCCGCTGTCGATATATACAGTTTCAAGGAGGAAGGAAACTGCGATTTGAATTGTTAACAAATAATTGCGATTGTGAATTAGTCGGCACTCATCGAGGCGAAAGTCCCGGTAGTTGCAGAAATCTGTACTGGTTTTGCTGCATGCCGGATTGGCTGCCCGGCTTTTCTGCTAAGACATGGCGAAAGTTCGCTCCTGTTTGATTCATTGGACGAATTCCTAAAATTATGTAGTCAATTTACGCTGTTTATATATAAGGATGGGACAATTTGGGCCGGATCGTGCCCTGGGGGCGACGATTGCTGTGCTCCAGGTGGTCGAAGTTGAACGAAGCGAAAAGAGAAGAGCTAATCGCTAGACTGCCGGATGATGGCAGAGACCTGATTATCTTTACGGTGTCCGATTCCAGTGGTGAAACTGCTGAATCCGTAGCTCGAGCTGCTCTGGTGCAGTTCCCGCCAGGGCGTGCCTCGATTTTTCGCCTTCCGCAGGTCAAAAACGTAGAACAAATTCAGGCGCTCGTCAGAGAGATCGCCTCCGACAAAGCGCTCATCGTTTACACACTCGTATTGCCTGAGTACCGTGAAGCGATCGAGGCGGAAGCGGCTCGCCATGAAGTTCCAACGGTCGATCTCTTGGGACCGCTGATCAATCGCATCGCGAAATTGACGAGTCAATCGCCACTATCAGAGCCTGGTCGGTTACACCTTTTGGACGAAAGTTATTTTAAACGCATCGAAGCCGTCGATTTTGCCATTCGTTTTGACGATGGCAAAAACCCTGATGGATTGCTGCAGGCCGATGTCATTTTGATTGGTGTATCGCGAACCAGTAAGACGCCGAATTGCATGTATCTTGCTCACCACTATGGCTTAAAAGCGGCGAATGTGCCAATCGTATACGGTGTTGATTTGCCTTTGAGTTTATTTCAAGTATCGGCAAAAAAAATCATTGGTCTGCATTTAGATCAATATTTGCTTCAGGAAATTCGGGCCACGCGCGCGCAAGTCCTCGGTATGCCGGGCGACAACGATTATGCCGATGAAGAGCGCATCCAACAAGAATTAAAATATGCCAAAAAGATATTCAGAGAACTCGGCTGTCACGTCATGGATGTGTCTGCCAAAGCCGTCGAAGAAACTTCATCGGAAATTTATTTGCACATGAGAAAGTAATTTTTGGAACGAACTGCTTAGTAATTTTTGTGGTTCTGAATGCGATAAAAACAGTGGAATGCACTGAACGAAGACCGAACGACCACCAATCCGATAACTACTGATGGAGATTTAGCAATGCTGAGCACCACGGAACCAAGCAAGAGTCCGAGTAAGATTGGGAGCAATCGTGTGTTTCTATTTGATGCCGCCTACGAGGCATTTGATGGAGATCGTGATCAAATGCGTGAGTTGCTCGGCGGTAAGGGCGCTGGTCTGGCTGAGATGACTTCGAGTGGTGTCAATGTGCCACCAGGTTTAACGCTTTTGACTACTTGCTGCCGTGAGTATAGTAAAACCGGCAAAATGCCGGAAGGTCTTTTTGACGAAGTTGCAAAACATTTGGAGACTGTCGAGAAATCGCTCGGGAAAAAACTTGGAGACCTTGAAAAACCCCTTCTCCTGTCAGTTCGCTCTGGTGCAAAATTCTCGATGCCAGGAATGATGGATACGATTTTGAACCTTGGTCTCAACGACAAAACGGTCGAGGCTCTCGCTAAGCAAACTGGTAATGCTCGATTCGCCTGGGATAGCTATCGCCGTTTCATTCAAATGTTCAGCAACGTGGTGCTCGATGTTGATAAGGACGAGTTCGAGGAGATTCTCGAAGGAACGAAAAAGAGAGCAGGTATCAAGGTTGATTCAGATCTGACGGTTGAACAATTAAAAGAGTTGATCGCAGAGTATAAAAAGTTGGTCGAATCAGAAGCAAAAAGGCCTTTTCCTCAAGATGTCCAAGAACAACTCAAAGGCGCTGTGGAAGCGGTATTTAAGTCATGGAACAACACTCGCGCGATCTATTATCGTCGCCTTCACAAAATCGACAACAATCTGGGCACTGCCGTTAACATTCAGTCGATGGTGTTTGGAAACTTCGATGATAAGTCTGGAACCGGAGTCTGTTTCACTAGAAACCCCAGTACTGGTGAAAAATTGCTCTATGGCGAATATCTCGTAAACGCTCAAGGCGAGGACGTCGTTGCCGGTGTGAGAACACCTAAGAAGATCTCCGAGATGGAACGCGAGATGCCCGAGGTCTACAAAGAACTGCTCACCACTGTGAATCGCCTGGAAAAACATTATCGAGATATGCAGGACATTGAGTTCACCATCGAGCAAGGCAAATTGTATCTTCTGCAGACTCGCACGGGGAAACGCACTGCAGCTGCCGCTGTGAAAGTGGCGGTTGATTTGAGTAAAGAAGGCATTCTTTCGAAACACGAAGCCCTTGGTCGAATTGAACCAATGCAGTTGAATCAGTTATTGTTACCGAGTTTTAAACCGGAAGACAAAGATCGAGCCAAAAAGGAAAGTCGTCTGATTGCCACTGGATTGAATGCCTCTCCTGGAGCCGCTATCGGCAAGATTGTTTTCGACCCGTCGGAGGCTGAAAGTCTCACCGGTAAAGGTCAAAAGGTCATTCTTGTAAGAATTGAAACTTGTCCTGATGACATTCACGGCATTGTTCCATCTCAGGGAGTCATCACCAGCCGCGGTGGCATGACTAGTCACGCTGCTGTTGTCGCAAGGGGCATGGGCAAACCATGCGTCGCCGGTTGCGAGGCACTGAAGATCGATTTGACCAAAGAAGTGATCGTTGCAAATGGCAAGACTTTCAAAAAATTCGACTTGATTTCAATCGATGGCTCGACCGGCGAAATTTTCTCAGGAGAGATTCATACTCAAGATCCTGACTTTTCCGACGAGTTCAGAGTGCTTCTGCAGTGGTCTGATGAAACAAGAAAGTTAGGCATAAGAACCAATGCCGACACTCCGCAAGATGCGAAATTGGCACGTGAGTTCGGCGCCGAGGGAATTGGTCTTTGCCGCACGGAACATATGTTTATGAGTCAGGAACGCTTGCCTATAGTTCAACAAATGATCATGGCAAACTCGCTTGACGATCGCAAAGAAGCTCTCGAGAAACTGTTGCCGATGCAACGTGAAGATTTCGTCGGCATATTTACAGCGATGGATGGATTGCCTGTAACAGTGCGGCTCCTGGATCCTCCTCTGCATGAGTTTCTTCCGAAGCCGGAAGGACTGATTGAAGAGATCGCTACCATGAGAGCGAAGGGCGAAACTGGAATCGAATTGCGACGCAAGGAAGCCGTCTTAAAAACCGTGCATGATTTGCACGAATCAAATCCGATGATGGGCTTGAGAGGATGC
>CAZRMH010000149.1:0-17598 GCA_964600935.1 uncultured Candidatus Obscuribacterales bacterium | reverse complement strand
TCGATGCGGATGCCAATCAGTGGTACCCGAACGTTGAGCAAGGGCAGGTCAATCCTGCTTACCAGGCTCCACAAGAAGGACAAGCTCCACCTATCGGTGATGGCTTCTCCCCGATGGGCACAACCCCCGGTCAAATGGGTGCACCGTTGTTGCCACCTCCGTCTCACGTCCCTCTGCCTCTTATCCCTCCTGGTCAAGAAGGAAAGGCAGCAGCGACGGCAGCCGCAGCAGGCTATCTCACACCGCCAACAAAATATGACCCTACCGATCCCGGTAGCATTGACGCACCTCAAGATTTTTACCAGGCACCAGTGGCGGTGACCAATATCAACCCAGGCGGTGGGATTCAAGGCAATGCTCCAATCCAGAGATGGGGCGGACAAACCACTGAAGATCACGGCAGATTGGGATTCGCAGGTTCATCATCAACGGACTTTGGAGAGAAGTTAAGCCAGAAGCCGAATCTACAAAAGATGCCGCAATTCTCGCAAGACGGACCCCGAAACAAAGCATCACAGGGGCAGAGAGGTTCAAACAATCGTCCTTCTAATCTGCCAGGCGCAACCACATCCACCGATCTCAATGGAAATAGGTCCTCTCGGAAGGACGGCCAGAGAGCGAGACTCACAATAGCTCCCTACTAAAGATTGTTCTGAAAGGCTTCAGGAGGCCGACAATGCGTAAGTCCATTTTTTCAACCCTAATTGTAGCCGCGGCTTTCGGAAGTCTGGCAACAGCGGCCAATGCGCAACCTTGGCCAGGATCACCGGTTCAACCAGGTGGCATGCCAGTGGCACCAGTCGAAACGGTTCGCACGCCTCTTATTGATGGCGCACCAAGCTCGGCACCATTTGTGCCTGCTCCGGAAGGTCAACCACCAGCGATTGGTGATGGGTCTACTCCTGTTGGAGTTCACCCTGGTGTTCTCGGATCGCCTGTCACCCTGCTACCGTGGGTGCCGACCATCCCAGCTAACCAGATCGACAACGGCACTTCAGGTATCCCACTACCTATTAATCCAGCAGTTCAATCTCCTCCCGGAGTTCTCGGACCGGCTTTGACACCGTTCATCCCAGCACCTCCTTCGACACCAGGACCTGATCCAGGTTCCATGCAGGCGCCGATGGGCTTCTGGAACCCAGCTCAAGAGCTCAACATCAATCCCATGGGCGGAATTCCAGGCACCGGTGGATTTTACACTTCTGTTCCAACGCAAAGACGCGGCGGACAAGAGACACACCAGTATTCATACCGCGGCAGAAACAGTGTCCTCGGCGGTGGTGGAACCGACGGAAGTCAGGACAACATCGAAAGACTCGGACCATGGGCAGGTTTCGGCGCAGTGACTGGAGTACCTTCCGGCAACGGCTGGCGCAACAGTGCGATCGACCTCGGTGGCGGTCAACGCTTCCAGGCTGGCGGGACCACAATCCCAACCGGCTCCACGGTCCAAGACTACGGTCTATCGTCCACTCGACAAAACGGAATTCTCGGTCTGACTGCTCAACAAACAACAGAGTTTGGTCAGGGACTGAGAAGAACGGGAGTCTACTCAAACAAATCCACGGATTTTGGTTTCCCGTATCAACAGTTTGATCCGATGAACACCAACCCACAAAAACGAGATCAACTTCTCGTCCCATCAGCAATTATCACGAACTTCTAGGACTTAGAGGTCGACCATCAAAGGACTCAGTCCTGGAATCACAAGAACAAGAATCGCAAAATTTTCCATCCCGTAAACAATCGCAAACCTTTAGGAGGTTCATCATGAAACTATCGCAACTCGCTAAGAAGATCGGTTCTTCTCACGCATACAAGGTTGCCACACGCGCCAGTTTCCTCCTGGCTCCGCAACTGTGCCTGTTGGCTTTTGGTATTTATGACCAAGCAGCACACGCACAAGGTTTGGTCGGTGCTCCAGTGGATCCACGTTATGGACAATCTAACGAAGTAGGTCAATTGGCAGACTTCGGTTATGACACCGCCCGCGACATCTCACGCGTCGTAACAGCGCTGTCCACAGTACCTTCGTCACTTGCCGGCATGAAGATCGCATTCGGTCAACGTGATGGTGGTGAATCCGCAATGAACGTAGCCAAAGGCCTGGGCGTCGGATTCGGCGGACCTACAGCGGTCCACTTGATCGGCACCTTCGCTATCAACAACTACGGCGGTCTGGGCGGCGGTCTCTAAAAAGACCACGACCGGGAAAGTAATCGACCGGGAAAGACTTTGTCGAACGGCTCGGAAAGGATCGGCGGATGCAGATTCGCCGGTCCTCTCCTTAACCTAGAAGACAAAGGAAATTATTGAGTACGAAACGGTCAAGAGTGTTCAAAATTCAATTCACACGGTTCCAGCCAAACGCCCGGTTTAGCAAGGCTAAATCTTGGTTGATGAATCGTTCAGCTTTCGAACAAGGAGATTAGTCGGCGACGGCGTTTCCTCAACAGTTCAAAAAATGCAGTCACCACTTCAAGAACTCATATATAGGTTCAAAACAAAATCAAATCTGGTTTTAAACCTGTTCTGTCTGAACCAAGTTTCCGATAGGGTTCAAGAAACTGTCGTCTGGGAAACTCCACGAATTTTCCTGGCCTAATCCTTATAGAAGGATGGCGTTCGTCAGGAAACCGGATGCTTTGCCAGCTTAAAGCAATGGTTTAACCAGCTTGTCCCACAAATCATCGAACTCATGCCACTCGATGTCTCGAGCTGAGGCTTTAGGATCCTGGTTTAACTGCGAAACGTATGGCACTGGGGTCGGTCGAAGACTGGTCAACTCAGATGCCAGACCTAGCAAAGCGTAGCCGACAGTTTGGTCTCCGAAAACTTCGATCTTTCGAATCTCCATTCGATTGTCATCGAGTTCAGAGTAAACATCGGTAGGCGCGTCCGGAAGGTCGTGATTCCATTGAATGTGTATGTACTTCATTGTTTCAAAATCAAAAGAGAACGAGTAAGGAAAAATAAACAACTCCACTGGTAGCAAAACGCCGAACAATGGAGTCTACAAGTCAGTTTAACGCACTTGCTGACAGGAACCGCGATTATAACTGAGCCCGTACACCTTTCAGATTTACAGATTTTTCAGATTTTTCGAAAACTAGTAGCAGAATCTCACTCCAGGGCGAGCAGGCAGTGGGGGAATTCCCATATGGGGGGGAAAACCACCGATTCTAAACTGGTACGCAGTTTCGTACTATTGCAGTTACGTTCGACGGCTCACCAATTAAGCTTTGGAAAACAGATGCAAACGACAGGTACAAGAGTTTTGATATTGACGGGACGCAGCCTAGCGCTCGCGTTAACCGTTGGCTTCTTCAGCCAAGTATCAACTCCCGCCCTGGCGCAAGGCTTCGGACCACAAGGTTCAGATTTTCCAGGGCAGTCCCAGGGTATGGGCTCCAATCAAGATTCGTTCTTGCCACCAGAAGTGGTGCCTCAGGCAGACAGTGGTGCTGGACAATTCTCGATGGGCGCAACTCCAGGACAGCTGACGGCAATGCCGGAAGCTCAACAACAGATGAATATGGCTGGCGGCAACATGTCTGCTAAGGACATGCGCAAAGCGGCTTTTGAATCTCTTATGAATACGCAGCTGTCAAATCAAATGCCGCAATACGATCCGGCGATGGCACAAGGTCAAGCAAGTCCATTCAGCGCTAACCAAATGCCGGGTGCCCAGGGTCAGTATGCAATCGGTCAGCCTGACTGGCTCGCCACGGGATCAAATCCAAGCAACGTTGGCAACGATGCTTCTTCCCAATACGGCAACGCCAGTCAAACACAAACCCTGACCGGTGGGTCCAAAGTTCCAATTGTCAGACGTGACACTCGCAAAGGTGGTTTCTCAAACAACCTCGCTGGTGGAGCTGGCATGGGCGCCGGACTTCTGTGGACTCAACTCAGACGTCCAGGTTCACTGTTTGGTCTAGGATTCACCGGACTGACCATGACAGGTTTTGGTAGCAGAAACGGATTTCGTTTTTAGGATTTATCGATCATGAAAAACTTTCTTACCCTCTCAATTTTGACAGCAGCCACAGTGGCAGCCGGTATCATCACCGATGTTTCACCAGCTATGGCTCAAGGCGCACGCTTTCAGTTCGAGCCTAACAAATGGTCTAACAAAGAAGGCGGCGGCAAACCTGGTCGTTATCTTAATCAACCACAACAGCCTATGACCAGCGTCGGACACGGCATGGTTCCTAAAGCTTCGAGCTTCCTTGGTGTCGACCCATCCTTTTTGAAACCAGTCGCTAAGCCTGCACCACCTGCACCGGTTGTTGCGACAAACGTCACTCCAAGTGCTTCTTGGGGACAACCACAAGCTCGCATCGTTCCGAAACCACCAGCAGCTTTGGCCGCAACTCCATATAATCCATTGTTCGGTCAAGCACCAACCAAGCCAGTTATCGCACAAGTTCCACAGCAAGCAGCTCCACAACATGTGGCCGCTCCTTCAGCGAACAAGAGCCTGAATGGCAGAATGATGCCTCGACATAATTCCAATTCTCATGCCAAAACCGGAGTGGCCGGTCGTCTGGTCCGCCCAGCTCAACCACGCGCTCTGGCTGCGACGCCAACGGTCGCTTCATACGGCAACAATGGCTACAAACCTGGATCTGTTAAACCATCTTCTACATTCAGCGGCGAAGGAAACGTCTACGGACAAATCATTCGCAGCAAGTAATCGCGGTCTAGTCTGAGCGCAGATGCGCAAAACGAGACTAGCCAAAAGGAAAGACCAAAGACTTTTTCAACCACCACAAAAACATTGACCACTTGGTCAAAAAAACAATTCACTACTACCCCATTCGAAGTTCTCACCCTAGGAGGCTACCCATGTCTAAACTCAGCACCAAAATTGCGCAAATCAAAAAATCCCATGCATTCAAAGTCGCGACCCGCGCATCTTTTCTGCTGGCTCCACAACTCTGCTTAATGGCATTCGGCGTGTTTGACCAAGCCGCTCATGCTCAAGGTCTGGTTGGCGCTCCAGTAGACCCACGTTACGGTCAATCAAACGAAGTAGGACAATTGGCAGACTTCGGTTATGACACCGCCCGTGATATCTCCCGCGTCGTAACCGCTCTGTCCACAGTGCCTTCGTCTCTGGCAGGAATGAAGATTGCCTTCGGTCAAAGAGACGGTGGTGAATCTGCAATGAACGTAGCCAAAGGCCTGGGCGTCGGATTCGGCGGACCTACAGCGGTCCACTTGATCGGTACCTTCGCTATCAACAACTACGGCGGTCTCGGCGGCGGTCTCTAAAAAGAGACGTCGAAAGACAGCTCAAATGATTCATCGATTCTCAAACATTATGGCGGCTAAAACTGGCGAAATGTCCTGGTGAACGACTGAATCAATCCAAGAAGAATCAGGGCTTCGATGCTCGATCCTGCATTCGTGAAAACGGCGCAGAACCTCAAAAATTGATCATCAAGCTAGACAATCTTTTGTCGAACGGCTCGGTGGGATCGGCTTCTTCGGATGTCGGTCCTTCCGTGATATTTGGAGCTTTTAGCGAAGCTGATGCGCCGAAGCAATGAAACGCTTAGGTCGGATCTCTGGAACGCATATTGACTGATGTGAGCTAAATTGCCACGAGGTGAAGGAACCATGCGGGTCTTAATTGATACGTTTAGCTTTTGCTCGTTGTATCTATTTCAGAGATCGGACCTAGGCGCCACGAAAACATTAGGTTTCGAGCGTTTTTCCGCAGAGGGCGTGAAGGTTATGTAAAGGCGACCATGATTTTATGGGCATTTTCAGACGGCCTATATCCGATCGCGATCTGGAGATTTTCAATTGAATCAATTTCCATACGGATATGCCACTCAAGACACACAGCTCAAGCGCTTTTCGCGAAGGAGCGGTCTCTCGAGGTAACTTTAGGGCTCTATCGAATCTGGAGATCCGACCTAAAGGCTTCGAACTGGACGTAGTTTTCTGTGATTACTGCTAAAGGATCGCTGACGCCGCCAGACTTCGCTATGTCTTAAAGATCCGTTCCGGAACAGCCGAAAATGGGTAAGAAATGGCTACGTGGTTTCGATTTGTCGCTTTGACGACGAACTTGAGCATGAGTTGATGGAACGGGATTGCAACTGAGGTTGCTTTGATTAATTCTTGAGTTTCGGACAAGATTTTAGAAAACTTTTTCGCGTGAAATGCGTTTTTTTTTGACATAGAAGAATCAGCTTCGATTTAAGGCGCATCGAATCGGCATTTCGGGAGTCCTCAAATGAGCAAAAAAACTTGAAGAGTGCCCGCCCTGGATGGGAATTTCCCCAATGACAGATCGTCCCGCCAGACTTAAACTGCATGCTATAACCACTCGTTTCTATTGGCGAAAACAAACACCCCGTGCGCAAATTAGAACCAAAACTACTCTCTAAGTCTCGGCAATCGACCAAACGATCGATTTTCGCGTTGGCAGCAATTTTTATGCTGTTGGCGCCTTTCTTTTTCTCGGCAGCGTTCGCTCAGACTGAGCCACCGCCGCCAGGACAAGCTTGGCCAGCAGACCCCGGTTCCAATGCATTGAGCAGTGGAGCGCAAGGAACTGATCCGACTGCTCGTGCATTTCCGGACGAGCCGCCGACCAATTACGTCAACCAAGCCGCTGAGCAGAATAAAGATACCGTCATTCAGAACGTCGAAGCGATGCTTACCGACAACTTCAGACAGTACAACGAGACCTACGCTGGTCTTCACACCTTCTGGGGCGATGACATAATTTCCCAACTCTTCGCTAACATCGGTCAGTTGATCGGTAAGTGGTTAACAGAATTCATCAACGGTTGGGTATCTGATGCAGTTCAGTTCCTGACTGGTTTCCTAAGACTCTTCGTTCTCAACCCGAACATCGCCGTCAACGGTATGGCTAGTACTCCTGGTGGTGGAAACGCTGATGATATCTCGCCTTTTGTTCGTCAGGGCGCAGATGTTATGTACGGTATCGCAGTCGATCTTCTCCTTCTCCTCTTCATCCTTTGTATCTGGAAGTACTGGGCTGAAGCAGCATGGAGAGGTGGTGGCAACCTTGTCGGAGCTGTTGGTCGTTTGATCTTCACCTCCGGTTTGATGCTCGCTTGGCCAACAATCTATGCGTTTGAAATTCAAATCACCAATGAAATGATCAAGGCGCTGTACTTCAATTCAGCCGACCAGGTTTCAGCATTGGACGCCGCTATGGCTGCTGCTGTTAAGGGCGGTTTGATGGCAGGTGCCGGACTGATTGCCAACTCCACCGCGCCAATGGCTGGTCAAGCCTTTGGTGGCATACTCGGTGCCGGACCTGGTGGTATGGCTCTTGGAACTGTTGGTAACTTGGTAGCGTTTGCCGGATTGATTATCTACCTTATATTGGGTGGAATTTTGATCGCCGAGTTGATCTACATCCTAGTTTTGAAAGCGATTCAAACAGCGCTTTTGACCGCACAATATATGTTCGCTCCGCTCTTCATCGTTTTCTTCGCCACACCTGACACAGAAAACGTAACTTCCGGATTCGTCAAATCATTCGTTGAAGTCAGTCTCTGGACATTTGTCTGGGTCGGTCTTCTCAAGATCTTCGTGATCATGATTCTTTCCGACTACAATCCATGGGGCAAAATTATTCTTGCCGTCGGTATTCTGCAGTTGATGATTCAGGTTCCTTCATTCCTGGCTCGTGCTCAGATCAGCCCGATGTCGGACTTCATCTCTGCCGGTTTGATTTCCGGGGGGCTTATGAAAGGCGGCAAATTCCTCAGCGATACACTTTCGCAAAGAGGCATGCAACTGGCTAAGTACATCGGTGGTGATACCACTACCGGTGCTGCACGCGGACCTGAGATGTCCAAGAAAGCTGACCTCAAGGGCTTGGCTCCTGGACCTCGCGATCCTCATCTTCTGAAAGGTATTCGTGACGTAGCTCACGGTGATAAAGGACCGAAAGGCGATGGTTCTGGAGGTATTGGACCTGACGGCAAGCCGGTCAAGCCTGGTGATAAAGATCCTAAGGCTGGTGACGGAGTTACTCCGCCTGTTAAAGATAAAGACAAAGACAAGAAAAAAGGCGAAGGCGTTCCTGGAACCGATGCTGCAGGCAAGCCAATCAATCCGGTCGATAAAGCTGGCGCTCCTGGAACACCTCCAGGTAGTGCAGTCGCCGATGCCGCCAAGAAGGGCCTTGGAGTTGCCGGCGCTGCAGGACTTGCTGGAGCTGGAGCTGCGGTCCTCGGTGCTGCTGGCACGGGCACTCCGACCCCGCCGAATTCCGACGCGAAAAACAATCAAGCCGCTCTCGATCAAGCCGCGATGTCCGCTAAGAAACTCGAAAACGAAGTTAACAATGGAACTCTGGAAAGAGATGCTGACGGCAAACCAATCAAGCCACCTCAATTAGTTGAGGGCAAAGAAGTTAAAACCGGTCCTGAAGGCAAGAAAGAAGATGGTAAAGGCACTGATGCTGCAGCCGTAGCCGCTGCTGCGGCTGCCGGTTTAAAACCACCAGCTGCTAAACCGAATGCCGCAAGCGGACCTGAAGGCGCAAAGGATCAGACTCTGGCAGTCGATCGGACAGTCAAACCGTCTGGTGCAACTGGCAAGGGGGTCGGCACACCTCCAACTCCGGATGCTAAAGATCTTGCCGCTCTCAGCGCAGATGCGAGCAAGACTCCAGGTGGTGGTGCTGCTGGTCCAGATGGTAAGCCACTGAGCATGGATGTCGAAGAAGGTGCTGCTGGCACTGGAGCTGGTGGCGTGAAACTCGCACCTGGTGCAACTAATGACAAAGACGCTGCTAAAGGTGGGCTCACTCCTCCGGCCGGAGCATTAGCTGCCGGCGTCGCAGCCGCTGTCGCCGGAGCCGGAGCTGAAGGTACAAGCGTTGTGGTTCCGAATCGCAAACCTGGTGCCGCCAGCAAAGCTGGATTAAACAGTTCCGATCCTTCTATACAGGGATTGAGCCGCGCAACTTCAGATCCATCTGCTGCCCGTGCTGTTGATCCAACCACTGACCCACGTATGGGCGATGACAATGCCACCGTTGATGCAGGAAAATTGCCTCCAGTTAAACCAGTCGACACGGCTGGCAAAACTGATGCCAAAGTCGATGCCGCTCCTGATGCTGCCGGCGCTGGTGCAACCGCACCTGTATCTGTCAGTCTTCCTGGACGTCGCACTGGTGCACCAACTGGCCGCAGAGTAGACGCGAGCGGCGCTACCGTCCCAGTAGATGGCACGGGCGCTGATGGCACAATTAATGTTCAGCCACCAACCACTGGAGTGGCTGGTGAAGGCTTGAAACCAGAAATTGCAACTGCAGTGGTTAATCCAGCTACTGGCGGACCTGGTAATACCGGCGCTCCATCTACTGTCAGTGTTGATGCTAAACCAGACATGCTCGGTGCAGTTGCAGCCGGCGCTGGTGCGGCTCTTGGTGCAGCAATTCCTGTTCCACAGATGCGCAGGGGCGCTGGTGGTAGAGGTTTGCCACCAGGTGCACACGCGATGGTTGATTCCGGTTGGGCACCAGATGACGAAGAGCCAGCCAAACCACCAGTTGTTGGCGGTGGCGGACGTGGTGGCTCCGGTGGCGGTGGCGGCGGCGGTGGCCGCGGTGTAGCTTTCGGTGATGAAGAACCAGCACGCAAAGGTCACGGCGAAGCTCCGGACAGCCCTTACGAACAAAGACTACAAGCCGCTCAAGGCGTAGTCCCAATGAAGAACTATCAACAAGCCGGTTATCGTTGGATTCCACCTCGTGGTATCTCCGGCGCTATCCGTTTGGCTCAGGATGTCACTCTTGGACCATCGACCTCAGGCGAAGCAGAATTAGTTGGTAACGCCAAAGGTCAAACCTTCCACGTCAGACACGCCGAAGGAATGGATCCTGACAGATTGGCTCTACAGATGATGACAGCCGGTTATTCATCAATGGTCGGTAACGATCCTCTCGCTTATGACGCGGCTCGTCAGTCGGCTATCGACTCCGGTGCCGACAAACCGAAAGGCATGGCTCAACGCATGGCTGCCGGTATCTTGTCCTACAATGGCGGAAGCTGGGCTCAGACAGCCAATGCCAAACAATCGTTCCAACAAGCTCTGTACACCAGCGCAGTGGAAGGCTCGCAAGCGTATGTAAACGGACAGGGCGGCAACGCTTACACCGAATACCTCAATCAACGTTATGGTCCAATGACCGACGAACAACAAGCGTGGGGCGTCCACATCATGACCGACGGCGGCTCACCGGAATCCAGCTGGCATTGGGGTCACATCCCTGCTACTGAAACTCTGGTAAGAAACGCCATTCCAATCAACGCAACTTCACGGGCAATTGCAACCAACCCGACCGTATTGAGATCACGTCCTTGGGAACAACGTTCCGCTATCTCCGGCGCATCTGCTTATATGGAAGCAAGACAAGCCGAAGAGATGCCGGATGCACACCCAATGATTGCCGATGCCTGGGTCGGTCGCGAAGCACAGCTTCTTGCACCTGCAGTGGTCAACACGATCAGCGCTCTATCGTCTGCATACGGCGACGATGCTTGCCGCAACGTAGCAATGGTCAACGACGTCGCCAACATTGTCGGCGCCGGAGCCAATGCCGAAGAGTACACCCGCACATTCAACGCTCTCAGAGTCTCAGCCTCCATTGGGGACAGATACAAGAGTGGCGGTGGCGGCGCCATCCAGGGCGGCACCATTGGTGGTGGCGACGGTGGCGGCGGCGGTGGTGGTGGTTTCAGCACCAGCAGCGTCTCCGGAACAGTACTCCCAGGCGGCGGTGGTGCCGGAGCTGCAATGGAGCAAGCTGTCGATGTCGACGTCGATGGTGGACGCGGTTCAGTTGGTGCTCTTAATCTCGGTGGCATCAGTGCTCCGCCAAATATGGGTGGCGGCGCTCCTACCAGAGCGAACGTCAACTTCAGACAAGGCGCAAATCAACAAACACCGCCTCCAACGCAAACCATGCGTATTCAAGGCGACACACATCCAGGCAGCACCGGGCCTATCCACATCAACCATGTGGGCGGCGTAGGTGCACCTCCGCCAATCATTAATGAGCAAAACGTCGAAGTCGAGATCGTTCCAGGACATATCCCAACTCCTCCTCCGATCGATCCTTCGTTGATCAAAGTTCCTCCGGCTGCCAGCTCGCGTCCTTCTGAAGTTCGTGCCAACGTCACATTTATTCCGGGCAGTTCCGGTGGTGGTGGCAGCAGCAGCGGTGGCACTCAAAGAGTCCGCTTCGAAGCGCCTCTTAGAGATTCAACTCCACAAGTCAACGTCCAACAGGGCGGTTACAACGATCCCGGCAGCAGCGGTCAAGTCATCGAAACCCACGTCGAAGCTGAGTTGAGCTTCGGCAAAACCGGCGACATCGGTGGTATCAGCGAAGCTGAAGTGGAATCCAACATCGCCAACATGGTCAATCAGTACGACACCACAGCCGAGATGGCATACAACGTAGTTTATGACTTGCACTCAGCTGGTTTCTCCTACGAGCAACTCTCCGATCCAAAAATCGCTAAGGTCGCAATGGCTGTAATGAGTTCCAACAAGGGCATGGCTCACACGGCCGCTATCACGGCAGGTAAGCTCGGTGCCGGTGGATTCACCATGAAACGTACTGAAGTCGTTCAAGCCATGCTGGATTGCGATCCACGATGGAATGAGAACAACATTGATGAAAAGAGCATCTTCGCCGCAGAAGCAATTCATGACACGGCGATGGAAGTGAAGAGCGAAATGATCGTTGAGTACCAGGACGACATCGCCAACTCTCCTGATCCACAAGAACACCCAGTGATGAAACTTCAATCGTATCCAACGAAGAACTTCGTCAATCAAATCATCAGCCATCCGGACTACAGAGGCTCCGCTGGCGGCGGTGGCGGCTCCGGCGGCGGCATGCACAAGTCGGTCGTCAGAGTCATCCGTGAGAAGATGGAACAACGTATTGCCGGTAAGGATCCATATTATGGTGGTTCCGGACAGTACGAAGACTATGACAATGCCTCGCAAAACTTCGCCAGTGGCGGCGGACGTGGCGGACGCAGCAACAACGGAAAAGACGATTACGACTACTAGACTCCTATCGGGCGAACATGCGCTCACAGATTCGGACGCATAATTCCCCGACTACTAGGCGTGGATGGAGCGGGCTAGTAGCAGGAGCATTCACTAGGTGAGAAGAGAGCGCACAAGTGAATCCCATGAGTTCTGCACGTAGTTGGAGAAGTGTTGGTTTGCCAGTTCTGGTAATCTGCGCCTCTGCAATCTGTGGGTTTTGATGGAGCAAGCACCAGGCTTATCGAGCGACCGTGCGCTCGACCGTTAGGACGTCTCGTTCTGCAGTTCCCGTCTCTCAGCCGTCCGCGCAAACTTGAGACGGCGGATGAGCTTCCGTTAGCGAGACCGGTAATTTTTTAATCGGCCCCGCGTTTTAACGTGAACAGCTACAATCGAATTGTGGGATCTATTTCTTGGCGCATTTCATGCGCTTCTTCGCTGTCTAGATTAATTCTTCAATTTGGCAAAAATTTGTTTTGAAAATGCTTCCCGATTTGCGAAAATTCAGTCCGCCGAAATGCCGATCAAACGGGCGCTTTTTCGTCTTCATACGTATTTCCCGCTTAGAGTTAATCTAATAATGGGAATTCTCCCACGGATCGTGGGAATCCCCCCGATTTACCAGAGGGGCATACACATCTACTCTGTATGTATAAACCACCACATCCCGACCGCTCCGACGGTGGTTTCAAAAGCAGAGAGCGACCCGACGAGTTCACACCCTCATGAAACTCTACAGCCTCAAACTAACCTCAGTCATCTGCCCGAAGTGCGAGTTAACCTTCGCTACACCTGTCGCGAAGATGCCGAAGCTGTCTCGCGATTCGCGCGTTGAAACCGACCTCCACCGCGTCCTCCCGGATGCCGCCATCAGAGCGAGTCTGATTGCGATGTGCCCGGAGTGTGTTTACACCTGGTGGTTGTCTGCCTTCAAAAACCATTACTTCTTGCCAGAAATGTTGCCTGATACTCCTCCTGTTGATAACGCGAAGAAGTTCGGGCACGCCGTCTTGAGCGGACGTAAGAACGGTGCTCATAGCCTCGATCGCGCCATCATCGCGTTGAACGGCTACTGGTGCGCAAGAGAAGACTTCCAACCAGCCGGCAAATGGCTCGAGCTTGCTGCTCGCGAATTGTACGAAGCTCTCAACGATGAAAGCTGGCAAGGTAACCGCGGACGGTATCAGTTCATCATGGGCGAAGTTCTTCGCTTGATGGGTGAATTCCATGATGCAGTGCGCTTTTACGATCTCGTCGACAGACGCTCTGTCCTCCCTCGAGAATTGATCGACCACCAAATCGTTCAAGCCAAAAACGGAGATTCAACTCCGACTCTCCTCCCTCCCCACATCATCGAAGACATCTTTCTTCCAAAACCACAGGTGGTGCCAGCAGTTGCTCCGAGCGAAGTCGTTTTTGCAGCAACAGCAGTTTAAAAAAACAAGACCAGAAGCAACAATTTCAAAAACTCAAGACCAGGACTGAACAGGATTAAACGAGATGGAAGACCAAACTCCTCTAAATTTAGAAGACTCGCCAAAACTATTCGGCTTGCGTTACGACCAGTTGATCGCCTGTCTGGGTGGTCTGATAGTCGGCACCCAGCTCTATTCCTGGATGGTGCCGATCATGGTGGGACCCCACGACCTGAGACTCTACATCGCTATCTTCTTCGGTCTCTGCGGTCCAGCCTACTGCCTTTTCAGTCTCAACAATCAAAGCGGTTACTGGGACGGCATCATGAATTTCTACATGAGTTCACAAGTTTTCATCCCGGGACCAGACCCAAACCCAGTTAGATTTCTCAAAGACGAAGTGCTCCCTGAATTCCTCGACCTACCGATAGATGACTCACTCGAAATCGAAACCAACGCATTCATCGAAAACACTCAGACCGCAGCCTGACCCAAAAGTTTAAACCAATCGAGTTCAAAACAAGTTCACACCCCCCAGTTTTAAACTCCAAGTTCAAGTTCACAAGCCGTTCGACGTAAATCATTCGAAAACCCGTTTCTCTAGGACAGTCAAAAATGACGACTTCTATTTCAAGATCAAATCAACCAGAACTAGGTCTCACCGGTCTCCTCAAAGGTGGCGACAAAAAATCGGCACTCGATCCGAAGCTAGCTGCGGCAATCGCCAAGCTCCCTTCGATGGCTGTGCCAAGACCTCACCCATCGTCTGCCGGTCTTCTCCCTCTCTGGGATCTTTTCCAGGATGATGCTTCCGGACTGGGCATCATGGTTTTGAAAGACGGTAGCTACAGATGCATGTTCGAAGTAGACGGCGTTCACGTCAGCGGATTTGATGAAGTTCGCCTGGTTTCGATGATGAACCACTTCACCGGTTTCCTCAATGGTATCGACACTTCGGTTCAATTCACGATTGATTGCCACAACACCACCAAGCGCGAGTACTTCGAAAAACATCCAGTCGAAGTGATTGATGATGAGTTCTTAAAATACGTCGCTAAGTGCGTTGAGAACGATCAAGCTAATCTTCTTGCCCGCAACTTCATTCCGGAATTGCGCTTCTTTGTCACCTTCTGCTTCCGTCCTCCCCGTGAGAAACCAGCGAAGAAGTCGGGCATCATTGCCAATGCAATGACGACATTGAAAGATGTTTTTGGAAATAAAGCCGCTCGTCAAAGCGTCGGCGCTCACATGAAAAACGTCGCCACATTGCTGCAACGTGCTCAAGGTTACATGGGAACGCTGAGCGCATGCAGCATGACTGGTCGTCCAGTTTCCGCTCTCGAATATTTCCGGATGCTCTACAAAGAGTTGAATCCGACTCTCTCGCACATGTCTGACGATAAGCTTCCTGTGCCGGTTAGACCAGCTACTCAACCACTTTCAGCGAAAGTAAAGAGAGTATTCCCGGATATGGAACCAGCGACGATTCGTCAGCAATTGACCGAATCAGAGTACGATTTCAGCAATCCTGATTATGCTCGCATCTCCGATATGGCGAATCTCACCGATGAAACCGCCAAGGAGAAAGAAGGAATGTTCTTGCGGACGCTCTATATGAGCCGTCTGCCAGAACGCACCGGTCCACTATGGTTGTCTCCACTTTTGAGATTGAACTGCGAGTGGAGAATGAATATTTACGCGCATAAACTGGACAAGGAAGTCTTCCGCAAGTCCATGCAACGCAAACAAGCTCAAGCGAGCGCCAACACATATCAAGGTTTGATGGGACAGCGCTCCGCTCCAAACCAGGAAGAAGCTGAAAAGGCTCAAGAAGCGGCTCACATCGGATCGGAACTCTATACTTCCAACATGGAAGTTTTCAACTACGCGATTTATTTCACTCTCAAAGGTGATTCACTCGAAGAAATCAACCGCGCGACAGAACTGGTTAGATCGGCAGCTCCTCAGTGCCGCGGCGCTCGATTCGTCGTCGGTTATCGCGAACAAAAAGGTTTGTACGTCGGTTCACTCCCTGGAATGGGACTCGATGTCACCCGCCGTGGTAAGGCGGTTAGAACACCCACCGTCCGAAACTCGTTTCCTTTTGTTCACGCCAAACTTGGTTCTGAAGTAAACGGCAGCTGGCTTGGTTTTTCAAAAGAAACTCTGGAACCGGTTTTTCTCGATCCTTATGATGAAAAACTGCCTAACGCTCTTTGTGTAGTCTTCGGTCAACCTGGGGAAGGTAAATCGATGGTGGCACAACAGATCATCCAGATGAAGATGGTCGGCGGAGCCAAGGTCATGATTATTGACCGTTCCGGTTCATACAAGATGCTTGCCGATGTTTACGACGATACTGCATACATCAGACTCGGTCCTGACGGTCAGGTTTGTTTGAACCTTTACGATCTGCCTTTGACCGGCAGCGACGGAAAACAAATTGATCCAGCTAATCCGCCGGAATCTCACATCATCAAAATCTTGAACTTCCACTCCGTCATGCTTGGCGAACGTGGTGAGCAAGCGATGACTAAAGATGAGAAACCAGTTTTGATGCAGGGCATCCAGTGGATTTATCGCGAATGTGCAGCCAAAGGTCGTGTGCCAATTGAATCCGATCTGGTGGCATGGCTTGGACAAGAAGCTGAGAAAACCAGAGGCAGCCGACGCAGTGAAATTTGCGAAGACCTGCTCAACCGGCTCTCGCTCTATTGCCGTGGTGCTATCTACGGAAAACTTTTCGATGGACCGACTTCGATTCCAACCAACGCTCGTCTGATTGTTTTCGATACATCAGAGCTTGCTCACGATAAGACTCTTGAAGCTGTAGTCACTCTGTTCGTTTCCGACTACGTTCTCAGAAGCGCAGCCGAGCACAAACAGAACAAGATGAAGACCGGCAAGCCTGCTCGTTTTGTATTCTGCATAGACGAGTTGTGGAGACTGCTAAGATATGAAGGTGGGAAGACTCTAGTTGAAGACGCCTCGCGTACATCACGCCACTTAGGTCTACTCTTCATCGGTATCTCCCAGGAGTTAGGCGATTTGCTGAGAGACGAGCGAGCTCGCAACCTTGCAACCAACAGCTCACTCAAGATCATTCTCGGTAACGACCCATCTAACTTCGATCTGATTCGCGAGGCCTGCGGACTAACGCCTGCAGAGATGAATTCCATCGCTCACCTGACAAGAAAGAACAGAGAATATTCTGATGCTTTCCTTGTCTACCACAAACTCTCACGCGGTGTAGTCCGGCTAATTGTGCCGCGTTTCATGTACTGGGTCGCAACGACGGAACCGAATACGGACCAACCGATGCGCTCCCAGATGATCGATCTCTGCAGGGGAGATGCTCGGTGGGCCTGCCACTTGCTCGGACAAGGTTATGTCCCTGAAACGTTCTCTCCCGATCTTCTTCTTGCTGGTTAAGGTGGTATTTAATGAACGGAGTGAGTCGAGAGAACCGAGCTAGCGGAGTGGACCTGTATGTTTGACTATCAAGCAGGCGAAAAATACAAACTAACACTAATCCTCGTCGGTCTTGCCGGCGCGATGATTGGCATCTTCTTCACTCTAATGCTATCGCCTTCAGAGCCACCTCAACGGATTGCTAAAAACAGACCTAAATGGGCCGACAATCCGGATGTCACCGGTGGTGGTCAATCGGGTGGTCGTCATGGTCGCGCGATCGACGGCTACCAGACCAATCCTCAAGAAGCCCTTGCTCAGCAAACTGCAGCTCAACCGTTTGTTCACACGGATCCTGCTCAAGCACAATCTCTCATTGAGCAATGGTTGACTCTCGCCTGGGACTTCAGCGCCGCAACCGCTGGACAGAGCCAGGAGAAAGCGATGCAGTACATGTCGGCAGATTGTGCCGGCGCATACAGACAAAACATTTGGACCGACGAGATGGCTAAGACCATCGCTGCATCTGGAGCCGTCAGCTCGTTTCGGCCAAGTGTCGTCAAAGTTGGCGAAACTCGTCAGGACGGAGCCGTCGTAGTTGTCGTCGAAGGTCAGCAAATTCTCGAAGTGCCGGGTAAAGGGCAGAACGCACATGAAGTGAAGCTCGAATATCTGGTCAAGCAAACAGACGATG
>CAZRMH010000148.1:0-17609 GCA_964600935.1 uncultured Candidatus Obscuribacterales bacterium | reverse complement strand
CGAGTGATCATAAAGGGCAAACCAAATGCGACTGGAATACTCAGAGCCATGAACCCGAGTGCTTCTAAATCACCAGCTAAACCGCGCATCCAATATTCCGCGTAAGGTTCGTCGGCTTTTTTACCGGAGGCGTCCTGGAACTCAGTCGAATTTATGTTCTGCTCAGGTGCTTCTTGCGTCATGTGTTGATTCCACGTTTTTAATAATTCAGCCAGCGAATTGAAAATTTTTCCGGTAAAATGAAACAGTCTGTACTCCGACAGCTTGAGCTTACATTCGCTCTTTACCGAAATTACCGCTCTAGCGAATTGTACAGGCATTCTTTTTCCATGGTGGCGTTCTCGGTTCAGAGTAACGAGATCTTAGCCATGTTTAAGCGATTGAAGCCGCGAAACTAACTCGGCTCAGGGTTAATTGCGGACAGTTAATTGCATGGCTGATGCGACTAGATTGGCTCAAATTTCGGAATAAGAACCTTTAGGCGCTCGGCCTTAAATTGAGCGCCCCCAAAAGATAGGTGTTCACCTTGTCACCAAGAAACAGATCGCGACAAAATAATTCTCAAATTGGAACGCAAGCTAGCGCGGTCTGGGGCGGATTGGCGGACCTGCTCAACGAGAAAAGACAGGCACGGGTGACTGAAGAAGAATTTCGCCTCGACATTTTGAACGCTCTCATACGCACACCGCATGGCGACATCGAGCCCTACGTCGAGCCGTTTAAATTTCTACACGACAGAGATCCACTTTTCTTTGTGCGACTTGGTTGCTGGTACAACGAGCACGGCACCGTGCATGATTTGAAACAGCTATTCATCGCTTTCTTATGTACATCAAAGTTCTCAGATCAATTCCGAGAATGTGGATTGGCGTTATTGGAACGACTGCCACCGTATCAGGTGCAACGAGTTCTATATATGATCAAAGGCGAAGACAAGGGAAACACCTTCCAACGTGGGCTTGGGCTCAGCGTTCCGCGCTCGTTTAAAACAACCGTCAAAGCGTATTTAAAGAAGCGCGAGAGCAACAAAGATTCATTCGAATCCGCAGTTCTCCACGCCCGCGAAGCGATGTCGACATTGTACTGTTCGCTAAGAATCAAACCCGGAGAATACGCGCAAAGAGTTCTCTTCGATAACGATCCACCAGAGGGCAGCCGCCTTTATGGTTTAAAACTATTGAGCTGGTCAACCGATCCTGAGGACCAGGCAATGATAATTGCAGATTATCAATTGCCATATCGTGCTGCTGTTTCTGCAATCAAATGGTTGTCACCGCCGGTGATGATCGCAATTGTCGATGCGATGTCACCACAAGAATTGATCAACAATTTGGCTAGCTTGAGAAAGCGTGGGGCATTCGAGAACCCTGATATCCGAGCGTTTATCGAATGCAAGCTGGAAGATGCTCAAACCGACCGACGTGTGTCCGCACTAAAAACCAGACAGGCAATCAAGTCTGCAGGACTGACTGGCGAGATAGAGAAGCAAGTCACAGCCGTCGGCGATGCACGGATTAAATCGCTCGGAAAAATCGGTCGAAGCACCGCTCTGTTCATAGACAAGAGCGCATCAATGGAAGAGGCAATCGAAGTCGGCAAACAGGTCGCGAGCATAATCGCACCAATCTGCACGAAGGAGTTGAACGTCTATGCCTTCGATACGATCGCATATCCGATCAAAGCAAAAGGCAACGAATTATCTGATTGGGAAAACGCATTTAAAGGAATCACTGCAAATGGGTCTACAAGTTGTGGATCCGCTCTTGAAGCCCTCATCAAGGATGGCAAGACAACTGAGCAAATCATTATCGTGACAGACCAGGAAGAAAACGCGCAACCATTTTTTGAACGTAGCCTTGTCACCTACTCCCGCAAGCATGGAGTGACACCAGATATAGTGATAGTCAATGTTGGATTGCATTCGACTTATCTGGAAGATAGTTTGAAAAAACACGACGCGCACGTCGACACCTATACCTTCAACGGTGACTACTACAGCCTACCGAGCCTGATTCCACTGCTTTCGCAAGGAACGCGTTCAGATTTGCTGGCCGATATCATGCGCTATGAGTTACCGGAAAGGCTCAAATGACAGACAAGAAGCCTGCCGAAAAGCCAGCGAAGAAAGCGAGACCAGACGTTCGCGCTCTGATAAAAAAAGCAGCGCAGCAAACTCGCGAGGTGTTTGAAACTACCATAATGGCGCCGGTGGTTCCGGGCGGACGCGTGCGTGTGCGAATCAATGGAATCGTTTCGGAATTCGAAGTGGACGATCAAACGTTTTTAGGATGGGGGCTTTTGAAACCGGAGTCGCCCGGCAAAGCCACTCTGGTAGGCGAAGCAAGCCAAGCACAAGTGAAAGGTTATATGGAACTGCTTCCCCGCTTCCACGTAATCATGCTGAAAGAACTCCAGGGAACTTGGTGGGCGCTTCCCGCGCAGGGAGGTGACAACAAATTGTCGATCTCCCAACCCATACCGATTCGCTTAGCATCGCGCGTCATGTCTTTCGACACGGCGACAGTTCGTTTCGACGGAGTATCATTTTGGTTCGAATCAATCGCGCGCCGTCGCAATCCAGCAGTCGCGCGCAATCTCCGAGATAAACTAAACCAGGAAGCGTTTCCGGAAGACGTCGAAGTTCTCGAGATGACTCCACAAGAACGACTTGCTTACAGCCTCCTGTTTTATGAACTTCACCCTGAACTGCTCGTTCAGGAGGAACCAGAATCACCATCGGGAATGGAGCATTATTCAGATTCGGCTGACAGTACATTCAACTACGATGGCTGGTTAAAGGACTTTCAACGAATGCGAGCGATTCTTGAAAAGGAAAGTGAAGTCGGCAAAATCAAAAACGCACTAAAACACTCGGGAGCGAAACTCCACAGTTATTGGCGCAGTAATGTAGCCGATCGCGAAGTGAATGTAAACATGATCGTGGATGGACGCAGCCACGTCGTTCGCGTCCACACCATCGATTTGACGGTTACTAACGCAGGAATTTGCTTAAGCGGGTACGATCAGGATTTCGACTTAACGAGCATGGTCGGCGTACTTAGAGAATACAGAGGATAAGAAAGTTTCAAACCCCGCACTAGTGATGATGCCGTCGAACATTAGGTCGGACATCCGGAACAAATGTGGTGCGCGGGAAATATAACTGCTCCCGCTGAAGATGAAATGTTCGTTCGGTTGCCAATTTAGTTCCTAACTTTGTCTTCGGAACCATCGCCGGCAGAGAGTCATTCTCGGCTAACTCATATTCCGAACGGCTTTGCGGATAGTGCCTCAAGGACTGAAGACACAGCGCTTTTAAATAGTGAAATTCACTCATAGGAAATCCGTCGGTCAATTTCTTCTTGTCCAATTGTAATAGGGCCTTCGAGGAATGATTGCTTTCGATATTCAAAGCCACATCTTCCAGCTTCTTCGAAACATAGATATGTAGAGGCAGATCGTTGGGCTCTCCGATCGCCGTCGGTTCTACATTGAAAAGGTTCATATCCCGAGGACCATTAACAAATTGGCGTGATTTATTTTCATCCGCTTCGGCAATCACAGGAGATGCAAATGCAAGAAGCAGTATTGATGTGGCAAACCACCACTGCAATCGAAGATCTGCAAGCAAAATTTCTAGCTCTCTTGGCGCAGGGAGAATACTTTTTCGATCACTTCTGCCACCACCTGGTTCGGTGTGGAAGCACCAGCGGAAACGCCTATGACGATGGGTTCTTTCGGTAACCAATTCTTCGCGACCTGACAATCATTGTCGTGCGGCGGTTTATGTCGAATCTCATCAGCAGACAAAATGCACGACGGTCCATCGATGTGGAACGAAGGCAGTCCATTTGTCAAAGCAATTTCATGCAAGTGACCAGTGTTGGATGAATTGAATCCGCCAATGATCAGCATCAAATCTAGCTTCTCTTCAATCAGGTGAAGCATCGCATCCTGCCGTTCCTGTGTCGCATCACAGATGGTGTCACCAGGACTGAGGAAGTGATCGTTGATTTCTGTAGGTCCGTATTTGGCGATCATCGTCTTCTCGAAGAGCTTGCCGATCATCTCGGTTTCACCCTTGAGCATTGTGGTTTGATTGGCGATACCGATTCTGACTAAATCGCGGTCTGGATCGAATCCTTGAGAATAAGCTTGTTTATCTCGATCCAAAAATTCTTCTTTCGAGCCACCATTCAAAATATAGTTGGAAATCCACTCGGCTTCCTTTAGGTTCTGGACGATCAGATAGGTTTCTGCGCGAGATGAGGTAGCGACGGTTTCTTCGTGATTATATTTTCCGTGAATGATCGCGGTGAAATCGCCCTGAGCAAATTTCTGCACTCGGTTCCAAACGCGAGAGACCCATGGACAGGTCGTGTCGACGATTTCGCAATTGCGCTGCTCAAGGAAATGCATCTCCTCGACACTGGCGCCAAACGCTGGAAGAATTACGACATCGTTTTCATTTACGCAGTCGAGGCTTTTCGTACCATCCGTTTTCAACGGCAAAAAGTCGATAGCCATATCACGCAGATGCGAGTTGACCAGCGGATTATGGATGATTTCGTTAGTTATCCAGATTTTGCGGTCCGGAAAATGCCGCCGCGTTTCGTAAGCCATCGACACAGCACGGTCGACCCCCCAGCAGAAGCCAAAGGCTTCAGCCAGTCGAATGGTAATGCCGTTGCGTGTCAGGGTGTTGCCATGCTCTTTGAACTCGGCGATAAGATCTGACTCATAAGCGCTCTTCAGATCGCCTTCGACAACGTCCTTAAGACCGAATCCTTTTCTATGGTAGGTCGGGTTTTTCATTCCAAAATCTCTTGCAACCAAACTCGAATTTTACCTAGTTTACGTAAGAATTGCTGCTCAAAACCGCTCTGGGAGTGTTATTATTTCGTGGGCTTATACTTACTATGGACCCTAGTTGACAAGAACTAATCACGCTCTCAGGCAATCTAGTGGTATCGGGCGCCTCTCATCGGGTGCTTTCAGGGTCTATAAATGGGGAGGTTTTTTCGTGAAGAAGTCGTTATCTATGCTCTTGGCTGTGCTTGCGATCAGCGCATGTGCACCAGCGAATGCTGAAGATACAAAAGAAATGGCAAAAAACACAGCACTGTTTCCAATTAAGGCAGTGGCTATGGGAGCCGGGATGGTTGTTGGCATTCCAGTCGCCATCACCCGTCGTAGTTCCAATCGTTGCATCGAGTACACCCAGAACATCGCTGATAAAATCGGCGGAAAAGAGCATGGTCCACCCGCCATCTTCGCTAGCGTTCTCGGTATGCCAGCTGGCTTGATCGTCGGAGCAGGCGAAGGCGTCTACTATGGTGGCAGAAACGCTATCAATGGTGGCGCAGGTGAAAAACCATTCGCTCTCGGCACATTCAGCCTTGATTCAGAATTGGAATAACAATCGTTAGAAATTCGATTTTGGAAGAGGCGCGGACGCATTAAGTCCGCGCCTTTGCTGATTTCAGTGGAGTTAAAGATGAATTTTGATCTGCGCGCCTTGATCTTCGACATGGATGGAGTGCTCATAGACTCTGAGCCAATGCACTTCGAATCGTTTAAACGCTTTTTTAAAACATTGGATATTGAATACACGAGCGCCGACAACGCTCAGTATCTGGGTCGCAGAGACATCGAGATTTCAAAAATTTTGATCGAAAGATTCAACCTGGACTACACGCCTGCTGAGCTGGTCCAGAAGAAAGAGGAAATATTCAGCGAGCTCATTCTTGCTGAAGCCAGTCCGCGTGCTGGTGTGCTGGAAACTCTCAAAGAATCTCAAGCATTGAATCTCAAACGCGCAGTCGCATCCTCTGCCACTCTGCCGAGTATAAAGTTGATTGTAAACAGTCTTAAGCTGGGCGATTACTTCGAAAATTTGTCATCGGGTGATGAAGTGAAGCATGGAAAGCCAGCACCTGATGTCTTTCTGCTCGCGGCTGAGCGACTGCAAGTTGCTCCCGAGCACTGTCTGGTAATCGAAGACTCTGAAGCCGGGGTTCAAGCAGCAAAGGCTGCGGGTATGAAAGTGGTGGCTATACCTTGCGATGCAACAATGCATCAAACTCATGACTTGGCAGACATGAAGCTGGACAGCCTCCACGATCTGAAGCTGAAAGACTGGGTTTCAAAAGAAACCCTTATATAGGCGACATATCGGACACTCAACTAATCAAATTTCTGGATAAGCCTGGAAATCTTCCGCTTGACAAGCATGCATTAGTTTGATGTGGGTATAAAACCCTGGGGGTAGCCGACTTTCTTACTTTTATAAGTAAGGGGTAAGTGGGAGTGAGCCACTCTAACGGTACGGAATACATAGGGTTTAACGTTATATGAGAACAATTCCAAAGGAGCGAATCCTAAGAGTCAACTGCCCTGGATATGGCACGGACTCTCATTGGAATCTAGGGCGGGCGAAAGGTCTAAACAACTACAGCGCGATTATCGTCAACCCTGTGAGTATCGCCCACCTTTTTGATAAAGATCCGGAGCTGGTTCGCAAAGTCGACCAACGCCTTGCGGAAGGAAACACTTCGCTCACGATCGATGACGACTTACTGTTACGCAATCTGGCAGCCGAGATCGACAGTCGAGTTCTCGAGCTCTCTGACTTTTTAACGCAAGGCGGAGTGCTGGTTTACTTTCTTTGCCGACCGTTTGTTATCCAGGGACCGAGCCTGGCTCTCGACAACTACTATTGGTTGGAGAGTTTAGCGCCGGACCAACCGGAGGAACGCAACGTTCGGCACATGAGCGCGGTGTCGCATGGACGATTGATCGAACCGACCGAAGACGGCAGCGCCAGCGAGTTTGCGCCTTATCTGCTACAGCATGGTCTGGAATGGAGCACCTTGATCCGCAATGAAAATTTGACGGAAGGTTATAGCGTAATGGCTGAAGCCGGTTCCAAGAAGTGCATCGCCGGACAGTTATTCATTTTAGAGAGCAGTGGCAAAGTTGTATTTCTGCCATCACCATATTCTCCGGATTTCGATAAAACTCTGATCGAATGCTTGAATGCCTGGTATGCACTGAAAGAACAAAGTCCGGAAGAATTGGAAGCAGAGCAAAACGAATCGAGAACTTACGCTTCGATGGCTGCTCAAGAAGCTCCACAAACAGGCTCTGGATTATTCGAGCGTGAACAAAGCCAATACGAACCGGTCGCCAACGCTGTTATCGACACAGGATCCGAAAGCTCGACTCATAGTGGAAGTTTCGAAACTGCTACTGCTGCGAGCCCAGCGGCAAATTCTGATTTCTCATTCAACGCAGACAAAATTGCCGAAGATGTTTCTCAAGATGCAAAACGCTTTGAAGAAGAAGTTGCCAGTCGCGTCGCCAAAGAACCGAAGAAACCAACCGCCAATATCGATCTCTCTATATTTGCGCAAACAGCCAGACAGCTCGTTCAAAAAACTACGGATACACCGGATGCGACAGCTGCGACTCCAAACGCTGAAACCAAAGCACCAGGGGTGGAGTCAGGTTCATTCGCATCGGTCGCCGCAGAACCAGCTCAAGAACCCGTTGCCGAATCGCCGACAATCGAGGAGGTCGATGAGCAGCCCACTTTCGAAGCACCGGAAGCAATAGGCGAAGCGAGTTATGAAATTCCTCCAGAGACAGTTACAAGAGCAGATTCATCAAATGGTGGCGGAAGTTCACTAAGAAATCTACTTTCTCACGTAGCTCCCCTTCTGCCTGCTGGGCTAAAGGCAGATGTGCCTTCGACAGCATCGGCTCTTTTGGCGGAGTCCGGCAATAGCGAGTTTTCCCCTGTTCCTGCACCAGCACCATCCCAGCCGGTAAGAAAGACTGCAGCATCGCTGTTCAGCGATGATGACGAATTTGAATCAATGGAGATGGCCGCTGTCGCTGATGAGGAGCCGACACAAAGCGCTGCATCCCAGCGCGATGTGGATACCTCCGATCAAAATTCCGGTATCTATAGTCAACCAGATACTTCTTTT
Organism: uncultured Candidatus Obscuribacterales bacterium; assembly: GCA_964600935.1. Lineage (GTDB taxonomy): Bacteria > Cyanobacteriota > Vampirovibrionia > Obscuribacterales > Obscuribacteraceae > JADYXR01. Next base: position 9,615 of record CAZRMH010000148.1, on the reverse strand, counting down.
AGCCAACCACCCGAGATCGAACCTTCAGATAATTCAGGAGCTTACGATGCGGGATCTTCAGACTCCGGCTTTTACAGCCAACCCGCGTCCGAGGCTAAACAAAACACGGACTCGGGTATCTACAATCAAGTTCCAGCGGAATCTCCAGCCAACAGTTCCGGTGCGTATAGCGAGCCACAATTGGAATCCCCTTCGAACAATTCCGGCGTCTACAGCCAGCCGCAATTGCCTCCATCGAGTACAAGTTCCGGCGACTTCAACACAGTGAGCGATCCAGCCGACTCCGGCGTGCACGCTCAACAATCAGAACCAGCTCTGGAACCAGAGCCGGTTTACACGCCGCCGCAGGCGGATGCTACGCCACCACCCGCGGAGCCTGCAACAATATTGCAACCACCGTCCGGATTCATGTCAGATCCCGCCGCTCAAACGGTTTCACAACCTGTGGAAAACGTCGAGCAGGTCGAACCGTCAATGGCTCAGACGCCCGCCCCGTCCGACTCAACTTCTGGAGATAATAGCGCTGTGACAAATAACGACAACAAATCAACTATGGACTTGCTTAGAGAACTTGAAAAAGCACAACGTCCACCAGAGCAGCCTCGCCCACAAACGGCTCCAGGCGGGGTGAAAGAGGGCGTCCGACCGCTATTGAATAATCTGTTTAAGAAAGATACAAATAATGAGGGTGCTCCTCTGGAGAACACACCACCAGCGGTACCACAGTCGGCTCCTCCGGCAGTACAACACGCGAGCACGCCAGCACCACCGGTTCCAGCGCGGAACACTCTCGGTGCACTGATGCAGCCCGCCTCAGAATCCCGTGTGACGGTTCCACAAGAGAGTTTAGCGATGAATAGGGAGGGCAGCAACGCGATGACAAATATGGTAGTTCCAGATTGGTGCAAACAGTATTCCTTTTCATACCTTGATGAACTGAAGAAAGAGCAAGCCACACTCGCAAGTGAGCTGCAAGACATTCAAGCAAAACTAAATACCGTCGAAAGCAAAATCGCTTCAGTTGAACAATTGAAAGCCGCACTGCTCTCCGGAGACAGCGATTCACTCAAGGAAGCGACAGGTCTGGTGCTAGCCAAGTTAGGATGGACTATCAACATCAACAACGCGACGCCAAACGAAGTACTGTTACTCAATGTCGATCAACCCGAAGCTATAGTCCGCATCGTTCGCAGCGACGCTCATTGCGACCGCTCGGAAGTAGCCCAGGTCTCCGGTTCAGCTATCGCCTTCTGGGAGAAGCATGATATCGAGCCTAAGGGTCTGTTGATTGCTTGCACATGGGCAAATGTCAGCCCACAGAGCAGAAATCAAAAAGACTTCGAAGAGCCAGTCTCCGAATTCGCGAAGAAAAAGAATTTGTGTTTGATCACTTCAATACAAATGCTCGGCATCTACCGCGATCTCGAACTGGGTCTTGTCACCCCGGATGCCGTCAGAAGACAAATGTTGGAAACCAACGGTCTGCTCACGGGGTACGCGGTAGAATCAGCCAACATGGTAGGCGCAAGAGCATAAAATTCAAATTTCGTATTTGATTACGGGGGAGCACATAAGCCAAAGTGACCACGACACTACCTACAGTTCTAATATCAGGAGCTTCTGAAGAACTCACAGCTAGAATCGAGCACCTGATCAGGGGTCAGGCGGAACTCTCTCTTGTAAAGAGCGTTACGCCTGAGGAGGCGGTCAACGAAAACTTTAAAGCGAAGCTTATCTGGATCGAACTAGAATCCGATCCAGAGGGTAATATGCGGTTGCTCGAGCACCTGATTAAAAGCCATCAGAATACTTTTTTCGTAGTAAGCAAAGAAGACCTGGAGCCAGAATTGGTGAAGCGCACCATGCAAGTGGGCGCTCTAGATTTCCTGGACCATAAAGGGTGGGCAGCCCAGATCAGAAGTGTCGTCAGACGAATCATGGCTAAAGAGTTCGGTTCGAAACCAAACCCTGGAAGCCCGATGTCGGGCGCAGCAAGACAACCAACTAGACCCAGCTCTTGGGGGCAACTGAACAGCCTCAAAGTCACAGTTCCGCCAAACTCCGGATTCAAACGCGTTGAGGCTGGTAAACCATCTGGTCTGCCGCCGATCCAGTCGCAAAGTCAGAGCGCACCAGGCGCACCACCGGTCGCTCGCGCACCACAAGCGGTGCCGGAACCGCAAGTAGTCGAAGAAGTTCAAGAAGAACAGCAGTACGAAGAAGTCGAAGAGACGATCGAGTATCAAGCTGAGGACGCAGAAGGCTCTTATGCCGAAGGCGAAGTTCCCGAAGGCGGCTATGCCGAAGGTGCTTATGCCGAGGGTGAAGGTGCATACGCCGAAGGCGAAATTCCCGAAGGCGGATATGCCGAAGGTGCTTATGGTGAGAGCGAAGGCGCGTATGCCGAAGGCGAAGTTCCCGAAGGCGGCTATGCCGAAGGCGCTTATGCTGAGGACGAAGGCGCGTATGCCGAAGGCGAAGTTCCCGAAGGCGGCTATGCCGAAGGCGCTTATGCTGAGGACGAAGGCGCGTATGCCGAAGGCGAATTTCCTGAAGACGGCTATGCCACTACAGGTGATCAACAAGACTATGCCACCGAAGAATTTTCGTCAGGAGAATCTGTTCAATCCACAGGCCCTGACGAGCGCGCACAAACGCCTGCATCGCCAGCGCAAAAGGGACGTTGGGATGAACTAGATTCAATCATTTCAACAGGAAAACCAGAAGAGAAAAAAGCGACGAGTAAGTGGGGCGACCTTGGCAACATTCAGGCGATTAAGCCTGCCGCGAAGGATGGCTCGCCGGCACCATCTTCAGCCAGTAAGTGGAGTGATCTCGACGCGCTCGGGTCGAAGCCAGCCGCGACACCAGAATCACCAACAGCAAAACCAGCGAATAAGTGGGGCGACCTTGATGCCATCGCCGGCAAAGGCGCAGCAACACCATCGACTGGTGCCAACAAATGGGGCGACCTCGATAACATTGGCTCGAAAGACAGCGAATCTACCAAAACGGCACCATCAGCAAATAAATGGAGCGACTTGGATGCAATTGGATCAAAGTCTCAAGGAAGTGAACCGGCTACGCCCTCATCCGTAGGCAACAAATGGGGTGACCTGGATGCCATCAGTAGTGGTGGCGCAAAGAGTTTTGACATCGACCAACCAGCTGCAGACGTCACGCCTGGAAGCAAATGGGGAGACCTGAACTCTATCGCACCTCCATCGGCAAAAGAGTCAGCGGAGCCAGCAGCGAACAAATGGGGCAACCTGGATGGACTAGGTTCAAAATCAGGGACACCTAAGACACATACAAAATCGTTTATCAAACCAAAAGCTCAGCCTTCAGATGCGTCGATAGCTGCGGCAAACAAGGCAAAATGGGGCGACCTCGCCGCCACCGATAACCTATCAGAAGGCAATACCGAAGCCGCTCCTGGTGGTCAAAAGTGGGGTAATCTGGACGCCATTGGCGGTGGCATGGCAAAATCGCCACAACAGCTTGACGCACCCAGCACCACTGGCGGTGTCGGTGCAGAATCTAAATGGGGCGGACTGAACTCAATACCGACGCCCAAAACGGCACAAGACCCCGCTGGAAACTGGGGAGATTTGGCTTCCATCCCCACACCTAAAGTTGGTCCTGAAGCACCAGCTCTGGTCGAAGGAGCGCTGCCTACAAAGGCAGACACAAATGAGACCGCGCAAAAATGGAAAGCTGGCATGTCGTCAGACATCTCCGATGGAGCACGTCAAGTCGGCGAGATGCGCGACAAGCTCAAAGCGAAAAAGGTGCCGAAGGTCAAAGTTGCATCCGAATTTCTCAACATCGGAGTAGCAGTTGCGATCCTCGCGGGAGTCTGTGTTCTCAGCGTCAACTTCTTCCCGTACCCAGTACCGCAGGATATGACGAGCACAAGCAAGTAATGATACCGCATTCGGTTCTATAAAAATTTAGCCGTTCGATGTCGCTTTCATGTAACTCTGACTACCAGCAGGTTCTAGAGCTTCAACTCTTCTCGATGATCATACCTAGATCTAAGTTTTGAGCTTATCAATTTTTGCTGCAAGAATAAAATCACTCTCGGTGAGTCCATTTATTTTATGCGTCCAAAGTTCGATTTTTAATTCGCCCCAGCGCACAAGAAGGTCCGGGTGATGCCCCTCTTGTTCCGCGATCTCGCCAATTTTGTTAGCCAGTCGAAGCGCAGATTTAAAGTCGCTGAATTTATAGACCTTAAGAAGTCTATTGTCGTCCTTCAATTCCCAATCGACGAGTTCCTCGAACAACGGTTCAATTTCCTCCGCTGTCAGGGGTGGCACCCCACCTCGACACGGTTGGCATTTTTTCTCAGAAAGACCAGCTTTTTTTGCGCCATGATGGTTGAACATACTCATACCTGCACACCTGTAGCAACCACTTCATCTCCTGCAGACCAGGTATCAACGAGGTCTTCGGGGTCTTCACTAATTTCCATGTTGAAGATATCACCTTCTCCTTCGCCTTCGATATCGGCAGGAAGCCGGTTGACGATCTCTTCGATATTGTAAACGAGGTTAAAGCTAACTCGCGACATCTGAGCAATATGAACAGCTTCGTACAACGAAATCAGCCATGGAATCAACGTTGGGCACAGGATCAAATACATAATGCCAGACGCTTTTTCGCCAAGATAGAATTTGTGAATTCCAAAGTTTCCGAGTATCACCGCAAGCCAGATCGCCACCTTGCGATCTCTACCACCCTGAACAGGTTTTTGGGCTGCCTCGATCAGCTTCGCCTTTTTGAGGCCGAGAGACGGTCCCAAGGGCAGTGGCTCTAATAATTCGGAACTTTCCGAATCAGGTGTTAGAGGCACTCCCTCAAATGTACACACACAGGTGGCACTCGCTTGTTTGCCCGAGCGAAAGCGATAGACTTCACGCTCAGAGAGCAGTCGATTACATTTCGCACAGTATAGTGGTGCCGACATCAGTTCAGCATCTCTGGGCGGTCTGAACTGAACCGCATTGGTAGAGTTAGCAGCGCGATTCAAATAATCGATTCGCTTTTGAAACGTTTGTTTCTGTTCCTCATCTTCGGAAAGATGTGAGGCTCGAACAAGCTGCTCAACCGCCTCTTTCACTTTATTCAACTTAAAGAAAGCATCAGCGAGTCTCTGCCTCGCCTTTATCTCATCGTCTCTTTGAGTATCGAGACCGTTGACGCGCTTCAACGCTTCAGCGAAACAGGCATGCGCCTCATCGTAAGAACCGTTTTTGAATGCCAGTTTGCCCCGTCGCATCCACTTCTGAAATGCCTTCGCCAGATCAGGCTCGTTGGTTGAATCACCTTGAATAATTGGAATTTCAAACGATGAAATCGATTGACCGCAGCCATGGCAATTAATTTGCCACGACTTAAGCTCAGTGCCGCAAACTGGGCATCCGATCATATCTGTTTCATTGCTACCGGATTCGGTGCCCATCTTCTGCGCGCCAGCCGGTTGCTTAATCTCTGCTGAAGTACCAAGCGTTTCAGAACTGCCCGAAGATTGCGTGCCACCAGTCTGACCTGTCGCAACAGAAATCGCTTCCGCATTACCAGAGCCGGAATTGTTATCCTCTGGTGTTCCGGATTGAATGTCTCCGGTTTCTTCCGCCACGATTACTCCTCAGAAAATTTCTATTCAGTATGCACCAATCACTCAAATTTTTGTCAGCATCAAATATTGTCCGGATACTTTTCCAGAATCACATTCTTATGTAAAACGCTGGTTGAATCAAGCCGCCGCACTTCGAAATCCATGGCATCACCCGGTTTCAACTCTGCAAGAATGGCACGAACTTCATTAGACGATCTGACAGCTTTTCCATTCACTTTCATTATTATGTCGCCTCGCAGCATTCTCACTTTTTCTGCAGGACCTTTAGGCACCACGCCTTTCACGACAACCATCACAGGATGACCGGTCAACGTCTGGGCCTTTTTCCTGTCGGGATCGAAGTCTTCCATATAGATTCCGAGGAACGGTCTGGGAATGCTTCCTTCTTCAATCAATCGTTTAGTGACAGTCGAAACCGTGTCCGCCGGCAAAGCAAAATTGATTCCCAAGGTGCCTCGATTGACGGCTGCTGATGCGATACCGATGATATCACCATCGATGTTCAAAAGGGGTCCGCCTGAGTTGCCTGGCGCGATCAATGCATCGGTTTGAATCATCGGAATATGGTGGTTAAAATCCGGCACAACTCGACCAAGGGCGCTGACGACGCCAACTGAGACAGTATGGTCGAAGCCATGCGGACTGCCGATAGCGACAGCCCAATCGCCCACCCGCACTTTAGAAAAATCAGCAAACTTTGCCATTGGCAAATTGCCCGCACCAATTTTAATTACTGCCAAATCAGAGTAAGAATCACGACCGACAACAGTTCCCTGAAATTCACGCTGGTCGTTGAGCGTCACACGGATCTCTGTGCCTGGTGGCACCACATGGTTGCTCGTCAAGATGTGACCGCTGGTGCTGACGATAACACCACTAGCCTGAGACTGTCCGGGATAGCTGAGTGGAGCTCTGATTGAGCCTGCGGGCGGTTGAAAGAATTGCTGACTGCCTTGCAGTGGTTGGATAACTTGATTTGGCTCACGAATCGGCCGCGTGTCGATATTCACGACAGTCGGATTGATTTTCGCAGCGACGTCTGCAATCGAAGAATCACCACGTAAGCGGTTTCCTGTCGATACCGATGGATCACCAGTCGATTCGCCGATGCGCAATCCAGTTACCACTCTATTGTTTGGAAACAGGAAAGAGCCGCACCAGAAGCCGATTGCAAATACGTTAACACAAGCTAGAACCATTAAAACACGAGGCGGTTTCCGGGAGCGACCCGCTTCCGTAATTACTCGTTGATCCTGAGGAGAGCTGCTTGAAGTCGGCTCTTCCGGTATAGCAATCACGTTCGGTTTTAAAAACCGTCCAGACATCTTGAGAAAGCGATCGAGCGTCATTGATTGCTCGGCGCGCTCATCATTGACGGCTTTTAACGTCGCTGATTCGACTTTAGAGTCGTCCTTCTTACTGTGGTCTGGCGGTGGAACCGTAGAACTCGAATAATTCTTTTGGCGTTTTATTTTCTTCTCGCCGCGCTTTTCTGCCTCTCTGGCAGCCTGCTCTAAAGTTTTTGCAGGACTATATCGTTCCCACGCCGCAGGTGGCTCATCTTCGAGAAGAGCCTTCCTATCAGGCTCAACCACCAGATCCTCGTCCGCCAGTTCCTCTCCAGAAAAATAAATCGGAACGTCGTCGTCGATCTCTTTGGCCATTAATTGAGATTACCTTTGCGAAACTAATACGGCGGCCAGATATAACGCCTTTTATACCTTTAGTTTCTATACCAACCGAAGCGGCGGTTAAAACGCCACAGAATGGCGTTTTAACGCGACTTCCCATACTTATCAGGCAGCCAGCGAAATAAGTCGCTCGACTCTTTGAGGGCTGAGCAGCAATATTTCAAGCATGGCAATGGTTTCTTGCGAGAAATAAGCAACCGTCAGTCGTCGTTCTAAAAGACGAGAATCCTCAACTAAAACTGAAAAACTATCGAAATCGGCAGGGCTAGAGATTCTGTTGTGCAGCAATTCGAGTTTCAAACGAATTCGCAACAAACAGCTTAAAACGCAGAGATGATGGATGCCGGCGACCACACTCAAGTAGTTGAATCCCGGTCCAAAATAGAGTTTGGAAAACATTCGCAGATATAAAAAACGACGGATAAGATCGTTGCAAGAATCAGGCAATCGACCAAGTCTGACGCCAACTATATCTTGAAACGAATATTCAACCTCCCTGTGTTTTAAAAGAACCCTCTTCGGTTCTTCCAAAAATTCACGAGCGACGCTTTGCGCATCGAGCTCGCAGGAGGCGGAATCATAAGCATTCTTTGGAAAGTAGGTCGAAAGAAGATTGCGAACTAGAACTTGGTCGATAATCTTGGGATTTGTTGTCAGACCCGCGACATTATCCAAGCGCGCAGCACCTATCGAAACCGTTTTTCGAAATCGTTCTCCTTCTTCAAACAGAGCTCGATCCGCTCTACTTTCGCCAGGTTTAACAAGTCGATCCAAAATCGGACGCTCGTTGGTTAGATAATCAGACCAGGAAATTTTCTGACCGTCGATTAACTGAGACTCGCTCCAATCAAGCGATAATGAAGGGAACAGACGATTGAATAATTGAAATCTATCGGTCAATAAATCACGTTGCTCGCTTAACGGCTTTCCAGAATTCAGCAAAACACCAGTCGAGGCAAAGCTAACCGAAGCATAGTGACCTGTTGGCGTCTGTGTAAAAGTGTATGGAAAAAGCTGACACATTGCAGGTTTTCCTTCGGCACCTAAATCGTTATGCAACTGGCAGCGCTTCTCATCTGTAAGAAACTCACAAAGACCATCGCTTGAACGTTTTTCAAGTGAATGCGAAAAGACTTTGAGTTTGTCATCATCGACATTGAGAACTCGAAACAATTTTTTTGAATCAAGCGATTTCTCGCCGGCATACTTACCGATGCGCGTAAAATCGTCTCGAGTAACCGGAACCGGCCATTCGAAGCAACAATTTCCACATCCCGTGCAGTCGAAATTGATCCCTTCGGGTATATGGAGCTGAGATTCACTTACTTCTGTCATGAGCCGCTATGTTACAACCAACGATACTCGCCGATCAACAGGAACTGCCGATTAGCGCTCGATATATATGGTAAATCAACTGTCCAATTTTCAAAGACGTCTTGTAATAGTCTGTGCTTTCGCTTTCACGTTAGTACTTGTTTTTTACGTGTTCATGGCGAGTTATGAGCCGTTGCCGCTGCTGGAAGAATATTTTTTATTGGATTACTTGCGCAGCAGATCGACCTCAATGATGGGTTTTCTAACATCGATTGTCGACTGGAATGGACCTTTACCTGACGATACTTGGGGCATGTTAACAAGCGGCATCACCACCATAATTTCTGATTTCTCACATCAGTCGCTATTTGTAATTAAATCGGTCTCGATTCTTGTTCACGCCATCAATTGCGTACTGATGTTTCATGTCATGAGAGACGCACTGGCAGCACCGGAAGACGAGAGTTTGAATATCACGACCTGGCTTGCCGGCGGGTCGACATTGATATTTTCTATCTACCCTCTAGTACCAGAAGCGGTATCATTCATCGGCGGTCTAGCCTACGAATTCGGCACAACCTTTTTCTTGACAGCGTTTTACCTTTACATGAAGGGCAAACGAGAACGCAACTGGACAATTCTGGGGTTGTCCTGGATCAGTTTTTTATTCGCCGTACTTTCTGACAATTCGCTCTGGTCATCCGGCTTTATCATGGTGGCACTCGAACTGTCGATATCGTTTATCGGAACACCGCCACCACCATCAAATAGAGAAGTTCCTACAGCCGACCAGGTTTTCGAAGATGCTGTAGATCGCCTGCTCGAAGAATCTAAATTGCATCAGGCGGATGAAAGAACCGACACCGCAGCCGGTGCCACAGCAGAACACGGTCAAAGTAAGGGAAATCCTCCTCGAGTTTATGACGAAGATAATGATCCGGACAATTTATTTGAAACCTTGGTCCC
>CAZRMH010000147.1:0-17665 GCA_964600935.1 uncultured Candidatus Obscuribacterales bacterium | reverse complement strand
CGACGGTCAAATTGTTCGCCGTGTACTCAATGAGAAGGCACAGATGGACGCTGTTCTCAGAATCAATGGCATCAAGAGACACATGGATTTGATGGCACATTACGATGGCAATGATTACGCTCTGCTGTTGCCGAATACGAGAACCCAGGGCGCTGAAATTTTCATTGGAAGAGTAATCGATGCCTTGAGAGCAAAACCATTGGGTGGTGAGATCGACGCGAGCCAGCTGGCTATCGCCTTTGGCTCAAGCTCTGTTCCAGATGACTTCAAAGATATGAGTACACTGCTTGGCGCTGCCGACCTGGCCATGGCTCGAGCTCGTGACACTGATACACCACTAATAATGTACAGAGATATCAAGAATCTGGTCGGCTAGTTTTGTTCAATCGAACAATCGGGAAACATCCAAACAGAAAAACCACCCTAATCACCCGCTCGGATGGACTTCGGCTATGAATAAACCAAACAGAACAAGTCTTCTAATTGTAAGCGCTATCATGCCGATGGTGTTATCAGCGGTATCGCCGTGTCTTGCACAGGTGAAGGATTCAACAACAACGACGACTTCCAGTACGCCAGCAGTGCCGCCTTTGACACCGGCAGCTGCCACCACCGGTAGTCCGAGCATAAAACCAACCAGCAACGCCATCGGCGACGACTTTATACCGGGGACGGAAATTCTTCCTGGACAACCCAAAACGCCGGCTCAATCAGACGAATTCGTTCAAAAACAAAAACCGACCATGGATTTGGCTCTGCTGTTGTACAAAAACAACGAATACAGGCAGTCGCTTATGGTGCTGAAAAAGCTTCCTCAGAACGAGCAAGTTCACTACTACACCGGGCTTTGCTATAAAGGTCTCGGGAACATAAAGGATGCCACCACACATTTTGCCTGGGTGGCATACTACGCAAAAGATCCTCGTTTAAAGCAATATGCGATGGCTGGCATCCGAAGCACTAAGCCTTCACGCGATAATATCAAACCAGATCAAGGTGGTTCGACTAGTACGATCTATAGCTCGGCTCAAGCCGGAATTCGAAGCGAGGAGCACGTGCACCGCATCAAGTCTCGGCTGGAAAGCGAAGCGAGAGAAAGGGAGCGGGGAGGAAACTATTAGACGATGTCGCTGAATTTTAGTCGCAGGAAACGTCTACTAGGCACATTTACCACGGTCATAGCAGCAAGTTTGCTGCTGGCGCCTCTGGCATCGGCCCAGGAAGCAATCTGGAGTTCATACAATCAGGATGGCCAAAAGTTCTTCGAAGAGAAGGACTACGACAAGGCTGAGAAGATGTTAGTCGAAGCAGTCAAAGAAGCTGAGAAATTTCCACCGGCTGAATCCAATAAACTGCTGGAGTCATTGCGGATGCTTCGCAAGGTTTACGTCGCCATGGGCAAGGGCGCTCAAGCAAGTCAGATTGAGACGCGCTTGCGTTCACTTGGAGATATGACGTCAGGTCAATCCTCCTCCACCGTTCCAACGGAAGATCCAGCGACCGACCCGGCTTTAGCGAGAAATAGAAACTCAGAATCAGCAGATCTTAAACCTAAAAGAAACGAAGAAGAAACTGTTGAGAAATCCGCCCCCGAAGCCAAAGGCATGTCTCGAACAGATGAACCTGCCGCCGCACCACGCGAAAGAGAATTCACTATCACCACACATTTGCGGACCGACAAGCCCGACGAAAATGATGATGGCACTTCTGATACCCCAGTGCAGGAGCCCCGAGAGATCGCATCGGCCTCTGGTATTCCTGGTCTCTACAGTGGCAGTAGAAAAGCTCTTGAAGTCAGACAACTGATCGGTCACGCGGGCTGGATCAAGTCTCTCGATTTTTCTCCGGATGGAACCAAGGCGTTGTCATCATCACAGGATAACAGCATAAGACTGTGGAACGTGGCGACTGGAAAAGAAATTGGAAAGTTCGAAGGACATGACGACGATGTTAACTGCGTCATCTTCAATTCCACAGGTAGTAGTGCGCTTTCCGGAGGATCGGACAAAACCGTTCGACTCTGGGATTTAGACCAGGGAACGGAACTGAAAAAATTCGAAGGTCACACAAATCTAGTGACGTGCGTCGCATTCTCCGAGGGTGGTTCACGCATCGCATCTGGTGGCTATGATGGAACGGTTCGAATTTGGGATTCGTCGACAGGCAAACAATTGAAACAGATGGAAGGTAACCTCGGTACCGTTCGCTGCCTGGCTTTCACACCTGATGGTGATCAGATAGTTTCCGGAGGCACCGATAAAGTTCTTACATTGTGGAACGTCAATACTGGAACAGTTGCACGCAAATTTAACGGACACAAAGGGGAAATTTCCAGCGTTGCGATTTCACCTGATGGTTCGAAACTGCTCTCAAGCAGCCGAGATCTGACCGTTCAACTCTGGGATCTATCAACCGGTGAGCCGTTGAAACTTTTGTCAGGACATACTAACTGGATTCAAAAAGCAGTTTTTCTCAACGCTGATAGAGCTATTAGTGGAGGACTCGACAAAAAGATTCGCATCTGGGACCTCAACTCAGCCAAAGAGATAGAGTCTTATCAGATAGCGCCTTTCGGCATGTGGAGCGTCGCGTTCAACAAGAAAGGCGATCATGCATTGACCGGAAGTGACGACTTTAGTATTCGTTATTACCGTCTGCCTTAAGGTGAGACAAAATAGCGGTTATGAAGGAATCTTCTGCGCCCAAATGATCTGAAACTAGCGCCCCTTGCTGCCCTTAGTGCGGTTCGGTTTAGCAATTGGGTGCTTGGCACTTTCATCTGACGAAGAACCACTATCAGGTAAATCGAATTCCGGAATACCGGTTGATGGGTTGGCAGGAGTTGCACCAAGGATAAGATCCTTGCCTTCCCATTTACTCTTCAAAATCGGGCTCTGAAGCACTCCTCGATCTCTTAGAACTTCTCGCTTCGTTTCCTCGTCCATATATGCGAAGGCTTCACCAAGTCGCGTTAACTTACCATTCTTTCTGAGCCCGTCGATCAAGTGTTTTGTAAAAACACTGCCCTCGTAGCGCTTCGATTCCCAAGACCGTTGTTCCGGGCTACTTGAGGAGAGCACCATTTGCCCGGTTCCTTGAACGATCGAATCGACGTTGACGTTCGCATCACGAGCCATCCCTTTCGCACTGGGAGCGACCACTCCGCTGTGACAGGCGTCCATAACCAGCATAATTCTGTCGCAATGGACGCGCTCTTTGATGATGCTTGCCAGATCTTGCATGGCGATGCCGGTAGCGTAGAGGTCGGTTGGATCGGTATCATGTGCAACCAGATAGTTCACGCCACCAACATCCAGACTGGATGGACTGCCGTGGCTGGAAAAATAGATGACGACGAGATCGTCTGGTTCTGCCACTCGTGGAAGCCATTTGTTGCCCATAAGCGAGAGGATATTGGCGCGCGTTGCAGCTTTATCAGTGAGAAGTTTGACGTGATCCTTTTGGAATCCCTTCTCTTTGATCAAAAAGTTATAAAAGTCTCGCGCGTCTTTTGATGCGTATTTGAGGTTGATACTAGAGTCTTTGAATTGACCTATGCCAACAATTACAGCCCATTTGTCGCGAATCGGTTTCTCATTGCCTTTAGAAACCTCTGCTGCTGCAGGTGCCGTCTCCATACTGCCACCAGTCGTGGTTTCCGTTCTTGCCGAGGCGGCGCGGCGGACGAGTTCTTCCTGCCGATCGAGTTTCTTCTTCTGTTTATAGGATTCGATTGCGGCTTCAGCTCTTCGAGCCAAATCGCCGGTAAATGTACCTTCGGTCAAACCGGACACGGCGCGTGCCATCCGTGTATCGGTCAAGATGGAGCCAGCCTCTTCAGTGTTCGAAGATTGAATTAAGACGCGTGCACAGTCTTCCAGGCAAAATATTGCATATTTTTGACTGCCATCAGGGTTAGTGCGTAATCTCGTCAACGCCGTTCTAAAAAGTGCTTCGGCTTTCTCCACCTGGCGCTTCTGCATATAAACTTTTCCAAGAAGCAGAAGGCTGAAAGCGATGCGCGTGTCGTTCTTTCCGAGCGTTTTTTCTTGTATGGCAATTGCCTTTTTGACTTGAGACTCGGCGCTATCCGAGTTGTTGTTAGCCAGATCAAACAATGCCAGCTGTTCTAACAACATAGCGACAGACGCATCTTTATCTTTCTCTTTTTTCGCTAATTGCTCGGCGACTGTTTTTTGCTTCCGCTCGATACTCTTCGGGTTAAGTTTCTTCGCTTCCATGACATCGTTGCAGGCGCCCACAGCGTCTCCAATCGCCATACGAGCCATCGCTCTACAAAGATAACCTTCAGTGCTCTTCTCAATGTTTAACGCATTATCGAGATCGCCTTTTGCAGAATAAAACTCGCCAAGCATAATGTTGGCTGATGCTCGATCGATGAGCGCGTTAGTCAGGCGTGGATTAGCCTTGACAGCTATGTCCAGCGCCTTAATCGCTCCAGCCGCATCGCCTTTGAACAAACGAGCATGTCCCACTTCATACTGCGCAGTCGCATCACCAGGAAGAAGGGCGGCACCGCTTTCGATATCACTTATCGCTTTATCCGTCTCACCCAAGTAGTAGTAGGCGCGACCACGTCGAATGTAGTCCCAGCCAGCCTTTTTCGACTTATTTAGAGATTTGGTATAGAAGGCAATCACTTGATTAAAGTGGTCTTTTGCCGCTTCCATGTCACCTTTTTGAACCATTAACTCGCCGAGACTATAGTGAATGGCAAAGGAACGCGTTTTAAACTTCTTGAGCAAGAAGTTGTAATCCTCGATTGCACCGTCGTAGTCATATGTCTTCATGCGGCATTCAGCGCGATCTTCGCGAGCCACCATTGAGTTAGGATCGAATTTCAAGCAGGAAGAATAGTCTTCGGCGGCCTTCGTAAAGTCACCGTTTTGCTTCAGCGCGGCAGCGCGTTTCATGCGCGCCTGAGAGTCTTTCGGGTTCAGGCGAATGGCCTGAGTGAAGTCATCGATCGCGGCTTGCAGATTGCCCTGACTGCTCTGAAGATCTCCACGACGAATGAATGACTCGACTACATTAGGATTGATCTTGATCGCTTGATCGTAGTCGGAGAGGGCGCCGTCGAAGTCTTTAAGTTCAACACGGGCCTGCGCTCGACTGAGATATGCTTCGTAAACATTGGCATTTTGACGAAGAACCTCGGTGAAAGAGGCGACAGCATTCTCGAAATCTTTCTTGATTAGCTGACGTTGACCGCGTTCCAGCTCTTTCTCGTAGTCGGGACTGCAGATTCCGACCTGACATTGAAGCGCTAGACAGGCAAATAAAATGATTGATGCCGATTTGACATTCATTTCGAAATCTCCGTCAACAAAGACTTTTCGGATGGTTTCCCTGCTCAGATTTTGTACCCTTGACCAGCTTAGAGTAAGCTAGAGATAGATACTCAAGCACTGCTGCCGAATGACTCGGCTGTTTACACCACTGGATGCCCGACCAATTTTACTAGGCTGTGACCTCGCCAGGAAGGATTCGGGAGTGTTGAAATTCATTTCGATACATTACTTTCTCGGCTTCTGTTACCTGGAGCTTGCTCTTCTGTTGGCGACGACCAGCGTAGTTGAGGCTAAAGCGAGTGCCCATGCCGACCATTCAGCCAGAGCTAAAATCGCGGTCGCTAATCATCTAACCAACGCCAGCACGGAATTAGGAGAGGTCCTCGAACTCAATCAAACACATCGTTTGCTTGGCAAACTGAATGTGACCATAGCCCGGAATGCGGTCTGTATAGCCAGTCGAGACAAAAACTTCAAGTACATTTGTAAGGCGCCATCCTGGGATGTGGTGGCATTCAATACCGAAAGCAAAATCAAGTATGTTTATCCGTTCAGCAACTGGCAGAAGAACGGAATTCGCACAGCGCTGAGCATCGAAAGCAACGAAGGCTATCTGTATTTACCGCTAATTTTTCAGAAGCGGGAAAACTATGCCGGACTGATTGCGCATGTATACATGATGCCGAGCGAGGATCAACAATTGTCACCCGGTCCAAAATTCGGCGAATACTGGGTTCTGCGAAGACCTGGAGATATTCGTATCAAACGTTTCATACAATCACTTTATGATTTGCCTCAATTTGACGGAATTCCTCTGAGATATTCGCGGGCTTACGGCGGTCACAAATGGGGTTTTGGTCTGCAATATAACACCGAGAAACAACAGGTCAGTAACTGGCTGACCACGACCAACTCTCGCCTCGTAAAGCTTAACCCTGCGGTCTTCGTAGTCCCTGAAGGCTACAAAGCGGCATCCGATAGTGAAGTGTTGATGCGAAGCAAGGACGTCGAAGATACGTTCGGTCAGATCTTGGACTAAAATAGTGTCGGAATCCCGATATAGCACTACGAAACTGATTCTTGCGAATCAGCATAGGAAATTTCAGTGCGTTCGATTCAGAGTATTATTTTTATTCGACTGTTTGTCGTCATCATAATTTTCTTCGGTGTAGTTTCAGCGCTCGCGTACTATCTGACGAATGAAGCAATGCGACAGTTTGTCGTCACCGACTCGACGACATCCCTAACATTTATCATCAATAACGTAAAAAATAACTACGGCTCCGACCTTAAAACACTCGATGAAATTACTGTGATGAAGGGCTTCTTGCCGTTCGAGCAGGAAGCCGCGCATGAAATTCTAAAAGATTTTCTTGGTTTCCCAAACATCTACAATACGGTTCATATGTATCGAGCCGACGGAGAGTTGCTCTTTGCAGAACGCCGCGCGACCATGGGACCGTATTCGCCGAAGCATAACTTTCGTTTGAAAAACAAACAGTTTATAGCGCTTGCCGACAAGGTAATCGCCGAGAAAAAGTCGATCGCTTCAGAAGTATTCTTCTCACCGAATGGAACCCTGTATCAAACATATGTGTCGCCGGTGTTTGCCGATCAAAAGCGCGAACAGGTTTTCGGAATTCTCAGTGGAGCTGTGTTTCCGCGTCTCCAGAGCATCGAGCATTTGCTCCATGGATTACAGCTTGGTCAAGATAATTTCATTTTGATCACAGACAGCAATGGACACTATCTCACCAGTGACGGTATCACCGAAAAGGATGCCACCGGTGCGATTCAGAAGCATACCAATCATGCTACTGAACGTTTTTTCGGAAAAGACAGTAAAGCCAATCACCAGGAAGCCTTCATAGACAGCCACGAGGATCTGGGACCGAATTCGTTCATCGTTTTGTCACTGCCAATCGATGAACTGAAACTCGTTGTCACTCTAGGCGTAAACACTCATCGGATTGATGCAAAAAATAAGGAACTGACCTATCGCTTGCTCGTCGCCCTTGTGATCGGATTACTGCTCAGTCTAGGCGCCTCGATTGTCGTCGGAGACAGGCTATCCAAACCATTTCGCCAGATCGCTGAGTCAGTCAATCAAATCAATAACGGAAATTTTGCTGCCCGTGTCTCATACGATGGTGACGATGAGATTGGCTATTTGTCAAAAACCATAAACGCTCTTGCTGAGAAAATTCAGAAAAGCGAGTACCTCGGCAACCTCTGGCATACCGAGGAGGAGAAAGACAAAGGTTCTGACAATAGAGATCGAGATACCTCTACGCCGGAAACGAACGTTACGGACTCCAGTCAGAACTCATGAAGGCGCATGAGAAGAAAGTGTCCACGACTTTCAAAACGCACTTCTTAAGCGCGCTCTGTCGCACGACGTTTACCAGTCTCAGCCTGATCTTCGTTAACAGTGTTTTCGTGAAAGTCGTAGGTGGCAAAAACTATTCGCAGTTGTTTTTCTTCGCCAGTCTGGCATCAGTGTTCTATTATTTCTTCTTTGCGCTGGTTGGAGACAAGAAGGCTTTTGGCGTTTACAAGCTTGTGATCGCTCTGACCCTTGTCGCCTCGATTTTGTGTTTTTTAGAGCAGCGCCTGCCGGCGCTCGAGCCATACAATAAACCGATCCTTTATTTTTTCGCAATCAGCGTCGTTCTCGTTGATTTGCTTGGCACGACACTTGGACCTGTAATTTTGCAGATGTCCGTCAATCCTGCCATCTTTAGAGAGGTCTATCAAAAGATTGTCACTGCGGATTTGGTGGCACGAATCAGCGCCGCAGGATTGATCTGGTTTTTAAGCGTCAATCACATGTTGGAATTCTGGTATCCATTCGGTTGGGTAACTCTTAGCATTCACTTCTTCCTGTTCAGCACAACTGTAATTCGATTGCGCCTGGTCGAACAGAAAAGCACCGTAAAGAAAGATGACTCGCCGGTGCTCAAGAAAATTGAGAAAGGCATCAAGTTTATTTACTCGAACGACATGGTGCGTGTGGCAATGCTAATCATGATCTGGTCGCAGGTCACGAAATTCGTCGTCGAATATGTCTTCTATCAAGCTGCCGACACCGGCTTATCGTCCGCCCGTCAAATCGCCATCTTCGTCAGTGCCACCACAATGGCAGCAATCATCTTATCGCTTGTTCTTCAACCGATTGTAAGCAAACGCATAACCAGCCGACTACAGTTAAGCACCCTATTTAGTTTTCAGCCATTGAACATCTTGATTCTCTCCGGTATCGCTCTGGTCCTTCCACCGTTTTGGCCTGTGGTATCGCTACTGGTGACTTATAATGTCATCAATAGATGCGTACATCTGCCGGTGTCGAGACAGTGCCTGGTTCCCATACCACGTTCACAACGCGCGACCATCGTTTCCCTTATCTGCATCTGCATGTCCTCTGCCACTATGTTGATCAGTGGCATTATGGCCGGAATGAAAGAGTCTCTGCATTTTCAGGACTTTCTCGTGGTCTTGTTGATTTTAGGTTCTGGAATTTTCTTCTTAATCACCGGACTTGATTCGTATTACATAAGAAACCTCTGGAGCTTTTTCAGAGAGGCACGATCGGGGCGCTGGCAGGATGAGCAGCTGGAAGATAATCTGTCGGCTGTCGAGTTAGACGAATCAGAGGACCTGGCGAATTTCGAGACGAAAGACGCAACTGCTGATATCAAATCGCATCCGATACTGGAAACGTATGCAAAATCATTCAGCCAAACAAGCTTGGCTGAAGTGTCTTACCAACACGCTGAGATGATTAGATCCAACGATTCACATCTTTCACTGACCGGATTGAAAATTTGCTTCGTAACAGGATTTCCATGGTTTTCTGAACTAAATAAGCAAAGGCAAAATCACAAAGATCCAGCAGTTCGTGAATTCGCAAGACTGGCAGCACGAGTCAATCAAGAGTTTGGGCAAATCGATGGTTACTCATCGATTTTTGTGCGAAGAATAAAGGGGCTTGCACTCGAATTTTACTCAGACTCGTCACAAACGGCCAACGTGTCGAAGCTCAATATCTTATTACGACTAACCGATCGGTCCGCAGCAGATTCAATAGTCAGTGCACTGAGTGATACCAGACTTCGCAACATCCACAACCTGATCCTGAGCGGCATCACTGATGGTGACAGTTATATAACGCTGGAGCCGCTATTGAAGCAAATGTATAATTCAAGCTATCAGTCCGCCTATCAATGTCGAGAGCTTTTGCAACGCCTCTCGTTTGCAAAAAACAGTCCGGAGCTCGAGCACGTAATCAATCAGAATTTATCCAGTCTAAACAAACAGAAACTAGCGCTTCACGCACAAACTGATAATCGAGATAACGAGGAGCTGGATCGATTCATGCACACACTATTCGCCGAGGAATACCGCCTCAGTCCTCATGACCTTGACCGAGCGTTAACTGATACTATCCAGGAATTCCCAGCAATTTCATCGGAAGACCGCGCCATGCTGATTGACATGCATCTGGAATTTCTCAAACGCAGCGACAAATTCCGTACCTGGCAGACTCTGATGGCTTAATAAAATCCAGCTGGCCTTCGGGAGTGGAATACCACAGGCTCTTCGTTTTCGAGATTCTCGTGTAACTTTTTTGTTCTCTAGCGGGCAAGGGCGAGATTTTTATCGATCTTGGGTCATAATTAAGTCGAGGATTGAAACTCCATGCCCGATACGACACCAGAAGAAGAAGAACACGATTTCGAGAAGACCACGCGAATGCAACCCGGCGTGAAAACTCCGGGTGCGCAGGATTCCGAGGTGTCAGGCGCTACCAAAAGATTGTCGGCGTTGGACCTGACCGGACAGAATGGTGAAACCACTGACGAATCGACCGCCTCAGACAGCAGCAGATCGAATGAGTCGAAGAGCCGAGGCACCGGCAAGACCGCCGGAGATAGTCTTTCCGGCAACCGGAAGACAGTTGCCGGACCAGGAAAGAACAATATCGACTACACCGGCGAAATTCTCAGCAATCGTTATGAAGTGCTCAGACTGGTCGGAGAGGGCGGTATGGGCTCGCTCTACGCTGGTCAACACGTAGACATTGGTCGAAAAGTGGCGATTAAAGTGTTGCACCGCGATTTTCAATGTAGCGAGGAAGTTTTTCTGCGCTTCCGCGAAGAGGCGAAAATGGCCGCTACGCTCACGCACCATAATATTTGCCATGTTTACGATTTTGGTAGAACAGATGATGGAACGCCCTATCTGATAATGGATCTGCTCGAAGGTAGAACTCTTTCAGCAGTTCTGGAAACCGAAAAACGCCTCTCACCGCGCCGCGCCGTTCGAATAATCGCTCACATTTGCGAAGCGCTTACGCACGCGCACAGCAAAGGTGTCGTTCACCGCGACATGAAACCATCGAACATTATGGTTGAGGGTGAGGGCACAAGCGAACTCTCGAAGCTGGTGGATTTTGGAATCGCCAAAAATCTGCAAGGCGACGCCCTGAAACTAACAGCACAGCATGAGACTATCGGCAGTCCTTATTACATGAGTCCGGAACAGTGCCAGGCCTTGCCGCTCGATCATCGCACCGATATTTACTCTCTCGGTTGCGTACTCTATGAGTGCGTTACAGGACGTATCCCGTTCAAAGCGACAAGCGCACTTCAGACGATGTATTCGCATGTTCATACAGAACCGGAATCGTTTAGTTCAGTAGTTTCGGAAGCTGAAATTCCATCAGCACTTGAAGAAGTTGTTTTCAAAGCAATGAAGAAAGATCCCAACGATCGTTTCCAAACTGCTGAAGAGTTTAAAATGGCAGCATTCCGCGCAGTCGGCGCCATGAGTCATGATTGCTTGATGTCCGAATATCTTGGCGCTCCTACAGTTAAGACCGGCGCAATTTCAGCGGACAAATCTAGTGGCACAAATAGCGTCAGCAAATCGCTTCCGAAATGGCTGATTCCGGCACTGAGTTTGGTGGCATTGTTTGGACTGGGCGGATACGGTCTCACTCATCAAGAAGATATCGCACTGATCATGGAGGGCAGAACGCCTGGTGAAATCTACAATGGCGACGATTCGTATCCTGAACGTTGGGATTTCCCCGTGATGACGACGCCTGCCGTTTACGCGATCTACCTTGGACAAGCGCATGATACACCGCGCAGCAAAGACAACGACCTGACAATTATGGGTCATGCAAAAGTTCGTGTGACGCCGAAAACTCCAGACATCAACCTTGTTTTACTTTCACACGCCCAGGTCGAATGGAATGTCGAAACCGCGCCTGGTACCAAAGTTGAAAATTACATTGTTTCAAGCAGCTATGGAAAGTCGCAGGTGAAGGGAGTTCCAGAAGACCGTATCAAGCGAATCGATATGTCCGGTTTCTCACCGCTTGGTTATTCAAACTTGAACGAATACTCGACTTTCCCGGAATTAAACCAGAAGATCGCTAAGGCACTCGGCAAAGAACTGCCGCCTGGTGGCACTATTATTCATTCTATACAGGGCGCGCAGCAGCTCAAAGAGTTCGAAGTTTCAGAGAAACTAAATAGAACTGATGCCGCACACTAAGCGCAACGAAAAGCCGGGGCACAGAAGCACCCCGGCAATATCTAAGTTCGTTCGGTCAGACAGTCTAACAGTCTAATATACTAGATTGTCCGTAATTTTCTCGGCGCGAGCACTGATATACGGTGCGTCGGCATTTGTTGCGACACTAACATCATTTGCCAACTTGAATGCACCAATCAAAGACATAATCAGGGCACTGCCGACAACGATGGCGGTGAAACTCTGAAACTCAGGTTTCTTCCAAGGTGAAACTTCGACCAACTCGCCTGTTTCCACGTCTTTTCCCATTTTATAAGAACTGTTCATTATCTTTCCTCCGTTCCTTATGCTGTCCATATAGCAGATGTTCATGAGATCGTAACTTTCGCGAATCAGTTAACGGCACGTCTTGAGCGCCTTATGAACGACGAGAACAGATACGAAACAGGGCGAGGGAACGATGGCGCGCCCACGTTGGCATTGCCAGCCGAAACACCTGTCATCAAGCGACTTCGAGCTGACTCTGATCGGCAGGAACGACTTCTTGTTTCACGGTGGGAACCCAGACGTTCACCGCTTGTGGTATCACTGTCAAACGCATCGGAGTGAAGCCAGCTTCTTCGCCATCGATCATACAAGGCAGCTGATCGGATCGCGAGGCTTCCTCCGGTGGTTTACCAGTGAGCATGGAGTGAATCTTGAGTGCCACATTTTGAAAGGCCGAACGCACACCCTGACGGGGGACCAACTCGATCATCGCCTCTTTGATTTTCAAAACATACTCAGGATTATCTTCGGTTTTGCTGCCTCCGGCATAGCGAAAACCTAAGCCGAGGTACTCCTTGAAGTTGGTAGGATTAACAACGTGAAGGTCAAGATATCCGTCGGAGAGCAAGTCAAAATCCACGTCTCGACCAATTCCTAAATCCTGGACATTGGCTATGAACAAACCTGATGCTTCCACTCTAAACGTTCTTCCGCCAGTGGTTATCTTAAATATTCGTGGGGGCAAGGTAATCGATTTGAGCAATGCTTTCACATACGCCCATAGCTTAAACTTCGTTTTTTCAGTACGAGCAGGCGTCATGAATGCGTCGGATAACGGTCCTACACCTGCCATTCCAGCGAAGTATTGACCATTGAGCATGCCCATATCCATTCGTTTAGCTTCGCCGTTTTTTATATAGTCGTATGCTCTTTGAAGTGGATCTGCAAATAGATTGACATCAACAATGCCAAGGTTCCTCGCCAGAACATTTCCTGTTCCCAACGGAAAGATTGCCACCGGAATGTTTTGCTGCGCACGAGCGAGAGCGGCGAGCGCAAAGCGTACAGTGCCATCTCCTCCGGCTGCGATGATCAAATCCAGCGGCGGCTTAAACAGAGGTACGAGATGTTCAGGTACGGTTTCTGCCGTGGTCGGATAGAACGAAACTAAATACTCATCGTCTTTATTTAGTTCCTCAACAAGCTTGCCGATCCATTCGTCGGCATGGACTTGCGATTTAGCGGCAGGGTTAAAAATGACGAGCACATGTTTTGCCATTGTCGGTCTCCAATTAAATGACGTTCCATTGATTACATAGCAAACTTGCAGAAACCTCTGTCGCCTGATTGAAACCTGGCTCAAAATTGGGCACCTGCCGACTAGCGTCATCCGATCTGAAAGGTGCTATGAAAGAAATGCTGTTCAACCGGGCTGGACTACAGTTCGGACTCACGATGATTGGCGACGATATTTTGTATAGAGGTGGCGTATGTCTACTAATGTGGTTGAGGAAAAAACGGACGCAAATGTCCAAAAGAATCCAGCGAAAGCGACAACCTCTAAAACGCTGAAGCGTATCCTCAAATCCAGAACTACAAAGGCTGTGTTGATCGGTTGTATCAGTCTGATTCTAGTGTGTTATGCGATTTCCTTTTTCACGAAGCCGCATGTCGACCCTAATGTTATAGAGGTTAGCGGTCGAATTGAGTGTGATGAAACCCACATGATCGCCGCGACTGGAACGCGTGTAACGTCGGTACTCGTTGATGAAGGCGAAGCTGTTCGCAAGAATCAATTATTACTGACGCTCGACTCTGGTGGCATCGAAACCAAAATCGGCAGCGCCAAGAAAATCGTCGGACAGGCTAAATATGCGAAGGTGCAAGCCGACCAACAAGTAAATATAGTTCAACAAGATATAAACGAAGCGCGCAAAAAATCGAAGGGCTTCTGGGCAAAAGTTTTTACCTCACCGAAGGGTCGAGAGAAAAAAGCGGAAGAACTTAAACGAAACATGATGCAAGCGAAGATGATGTCGTTCCAGGCACGTGCGGCGCAATCGCAAGCACAAGCGGCAATCTCTGAAGCGACTACAAAAATCAGTTATTTTAAACTGAAAAGCCCGATCGACGGAATTGTTGCGGTCAAGAGTACCGAAATTGGTGAAATTGTCGGCAAAGGAACAGTGCTTATGACACTTGCCGATCCAAAGTCGGCGTATATGCGCGCTTTCATTGCAGAAGGTGATTTGGCAAAAGTAAATATTGGTCAGAAAGCTGATGTTTACCTGGGTGGCGATGATACGAAACCGCTACATGGCAAGGTAATCGCTATCGACGCAAAACCATCCTTCACGCCTCAAAACATCTACTTTAAGAATGATCGATTGAGACAATCATTTGGTATGAAAATCGCAATCGATAATAGCAACGGCGAAGCTAAACCCGGTGTGCGTGCTGACGCGAAGATATTCGTTAAATCGGAGAAGAACAACTAGTGTCTACCATAATGTCGCAACCCAAAACTCGCTCGCGTGCTGAAGAGCTCCTTGTCTCAGTTCGTGGACTCAACAAAAAATACAAAAAAGGTGCAGACGCACTGAAGGGGTTGAATCTCGAAATCAATCAGGGTGATTTATTCGGTTTAGTCGGACCTGACGGTGCCGGAAAAACCACAGTGCTGAAAATCCTATCCGGAGTAATGCGTGCAACCAGCGGTGAGGCTCTAATCAACGGCAAGTCACCATCTGAAGCACGCTCGATCATCGGATACGTGCCGCAAAATTGTGCGCTCTATCCGGATCTATCCGTCGATGAGAATCTCATGTACCAAGCTGGTTTGCATGGTGTCGACGAAGATGAAATTGAAAAGCTCAAAAAGAGTCACCTTGAGAGTATGGGTCTGTTGAAGTTTTCAAACCGCCTGGCCAGCCAATTATCCGGCGGAATGAAACAGAAGCTGGCGCTGTGCTGTGCACTCGTATCAAACCCTCAACTGATTCTATTGGACGAGCCTACCACCGGTCTCGATCCGATTGCAAGAAGAGAGCTGTGGCAGGCACTTTCCGCCTTATCGCACAGAGGCGTAACTGCAATTATCGCAACACCGTTTCTCGATGAGGCCGAACGTTGCAACCGAATTGCAATGATGTATGACGGTAAGATCGAATTGGAAGGAACACCAAAAGAACTTCAAGACGCGCTCAAGATGAAGCGTCTCACGTTCACCATCAAGAATCACGACAGATTGAACGAGGTTCCATCGTTAATCCAGGATCTAAAAATGGCTGGCGTCGAGGATATTTATCCGTTTGGCGATCGCTTAGAAATGCTTTCGAAAGTCTCTGTGGATGCGGAGCTCGAAGTCCGTCAAAAATTCGAATCGGCAGGTTTAACTTTGAGCGCTGCTCACGAAAGCTCTCCGACATTGGAAAACGTTTTTGTAGTTCGACTTAAAGAACTAGGCTTCCAAAATAGCAAACAAATCGAATTTCCCCATTGGCGCAAAGGGGAATCTCAAACTAAACGCAAAACTGCAATAAAGGCTGAAAGTCTCTCCAAAACCTTCAATGATTTTCAAGCGGTCGATGATGTTAGCTTTGATATCAAATACGGTGAAATATTCGGACTTCTCGGTGCTAACGGAGCCGGTAAAACTACGACCATCAAGATGCTGTGCGGGCTAGCCAAGCCGACCGCCGGATCGGTGGAACTCTCCGGCGAGAAGTCGGATCTGAGAAGAACTGAAGTGCGCCGAAAGATAGGATACATGAGTCAGAAGTTCACCTTGTACGATGATCTCACCGTACGCGAAAACCTCGATTTCTACGCAGGGGTCTACGAAATTCCATTCAAACAGCGCAAAGAACAAATTGACTGGGTAATCAAAGCTTGCAGACTGGAAAAGATCGAAAAATCCATTGTCCGTCGACTGCCGTTGGGATGGAAACAGCGCATCGCATTTGGTGCCGCTGTTATGCACGACCCCGATATCATCTTCTTGGATGAACCAACCGCCGGAGTGGATCCGCTGGCTAGACGTCAACTCTGGACGCTCATTCGAGACTTCGCCAGTAAAGGCGCAGCCATTCTGGTTACTACTCACTACCTTGACGAAGCCGAGTTTTGTAATCGTTTAGCGTTTATGGCCAACAGTAAAGTGATTGCTCATGGTACGCCGTCAGAGATCAAAAGCGATCACGAAGGCGAACTCTATGAACTGATCCCCGACGACGTACAAGCGGCGTTCCATGCTCTTAGCGAGGCGCTCGATCACTGGCGTGTAGCAATTTTTGGCAGTTCAATTCATATTCTCGTGGATGGTGATACAACCGTCGAGAAAATCCAATCAATTTTGAAAGAGACCGGATTAAAAGCGACATCATTAAAACCGATCATCTTCACTCTGGAAGACGCTTTTATTGATGTCGTACAACGAAGCCACCGCCAGTCGGAAGAATCTAAGGGATCGAAACGATCGGACGAAGCTGGTGAATCGCAATGAATACATTTCTAGTTCAACTTATTAAAGAGATGCAAGAGTTCCGCAGGGACCGGTTGAGCGTCGCACTGGCATTTTTATTGCCACTGTTTTCGCTTCTGTTGTTCGGATTCGGAATTAGACTCGAATCGAAAAGTATTCCGATTGTTGTCAAAGACATGGACAATACCTCAGTAACTCGTGAATACATCGCGCGCCTCTACGCCACGAATATGTTTGTGCCGGCACAAGTGAAAGATGGCAAATCGCTTACCGATCCAATCGATCGAGGTGACGCCAAAGTGGCCTTCGAAATTCCCAAAGGCTTCACGGCAAACATTTATTCTGCCAATACAGCACCATTCAAGGTATATCTGGACGGCACAGATATCTCTAACGTTCAGGTTCTCTCCAACAGTATCGAGGCGGCAAATCTCTACTTCCAGGCAATGCTGAAACAGAAACGCACACCCAATGCGTCGATGGCACCAGTGATGCCCGAGTCCAGATTGTGGTTCAATCCTGGACGACTGGAGAGTCTTTTCATCGTGCCTGGAGCATTCGGTGTTGTGCTCTGGATGTATCCTGCGCTGCTTACAGCAGTGGCTGCGTCGCGCGAGAAGGAGCAGGAAACAATCATCAGAGTTTTTGCTTCGAATCCAAATCCTCTGGCATACCTGTTGGGAAAAGCAGCGCCTTACTTCTTTATCTCGATGTGTATGGCGGTTCTTGTTATGACGGTGGGCGCAATTATCTTCAATGTCTGGCCAGTTGGAGATCCAACACCACTAATGGTATCAACACCACTGTACGTACTGGTCTCAGTCCTTTTCGGTCTGTGTTTGGGTACTTATGCCAGTTCTCAGACAACAGCAGTGCAAGCAACATCTTCGATGGGATTTTTCCCGTGCTTATTGCTGTCTGGTTTCGTTTATCCGATTTCGAATATTCCATTTCCTCTATCGCTATTCTCGGTTATCGTGCCTGCCCGCTACTTCATCGAGTTGACCAGAGATGCTTTTGTCCGCGGAACAGGTTGGTCGGCGGTGTGGCACGTGCCAAT
>CAZRMH010000146.1:0-17666 GCA_964600935.1 uncultured Candidatus Obscuribacterales bacterium | reverse complement strand
GTGTCTGGGGCGTCGACCGAACGCTTATGGGGCGGCGGACTATGCGATGCCATTTGCTGTGAAGCTGCTGAGGAGCCGTGCTGTGACTGACCGACGTGATCGGTTTGTGGTTTCGGTTTTACAATCGATTCTTCCTTGATTTCGTCGCAGACTAAATCAGGGGCTTCTTCTTTGTACTTGGATTTCGGTTTTTCGAACTCCATTTTGACCTTGCAGCTGCGTGTGAGGTTGTTTGATCAGTATATTAAAAATCCGTGGACGTGACCGATTGATTGATACCCCTTCCGCTTCCACTTCGACCGCGGTTGAGAACATTAACTAGGCCATTCGAAAGTAGGTTTTCTCGCAACTTGCGTCAAAGACGACCTGGACATCTTAAGGTTTGAGTGGGAACTATAGCGCCTGGATTCAATCTGTAATACTATGGGACTCGGAAGGGATTCCATCGCACACTGAAAATCAGGTACTTCTGCAAAACCCATTTTTATGGGGGCGTTTAGATTCGACAGGGTTGTTGAGTCGTGAGCTGCAAGTCGAGAGCGCTGTTCTCTCGTAAATCAACGAGCAAAAACATAAATGCAAATGATAATGTCATTGCCGGAAATTTCGGCCGCGCTTCACGCGCCGCTGCCTAACTTAAGTTAGTGTTTCCACTCTCTAGAAGCTTGACTACCCGCTTCTTGTAGGGTCAACCACGGTGGTTGCTCTTGGGTGAAGTTAGTGGTTGCTAGCCCAAGTTAAGACATAATCGCGAACCCGGGTGGCTGTTCGAGCCTTTCCCAGCGGACCAGCAATGGTATCTGGGTCAATTTCGAAACAAGCTTGTAGTATGCTGGCCTCTCGGCTGCTTTGGACGCGAGTGCGATTCTCGCCGCCTCCACCATTTTTAATTAGAACAGGCTTCAAAGCGTTTCAGGCTCAGGCTTTCGGGCATTCGCGTTTTTGCGTTTGCACGCAGGTGTGGCCCCTTTTGTGGCCCGTCGATTTATTTTTGGGAACTGAAATCACCTGGTTTGGTAAGGATTTTTGGGGTGGCTTCGGTCCGAAGAGCGCTTATACTGGTGCCTATTGTTTGTGCGCTCCCGTTCAGGTGCGTGATGCCAGAAGTACATCCTAATTCCAATCAAATCTTCGTCATTGACCTATAAGCCTTACCAGCTGTCGGGCGACTCCCATTTCTTTTGGTTGTGGAGAATTGAAATTGACGGAACGTTGTTTTCGGAGACGATGTCTCCGTTTGAAGCGTCAGATGCCCGAGTTGAACGTTTGGGTTGCACTCATTGTGGTGTTGCGGGCGATGGCACAGGTTTTTATGCAGTTCGTCGACTGGGAGACCGAGTGCTCTGGATTTATGAGGAACTTTTGGACTCTGGAACCAACCGGGAATTTGAAAACTTACCGGAATCATTTGTGTTCGATGGCAATGACTACGAGACGGTGCTTGGCGTTGGAAGCGTTGCCGAATTGCCAGAATTAGGGCAAGCGGAGATGAGTTGTTTGATTTCGCGCTATCTTCCGCCCGCATCGCTGGCGTTGTACATGGACCCGGAAGACTCTGACGATCCGCGTGGAATCGAACTATTAATGCGCGTCCACAAGATACTTTCTGGGGACTCGGTGCTAACACAAACCCGAGAGCATCCCCAGCGATATACAGAGATAAACATTGGTTTGGACTTGCCGGGAGAGCCGGAGTGCAGCTGGTTCATTGGAACAAGTGCTGAAGGTTTGTGTTTGATCGAGAGGGCTGTTGGCCGGCTGCTAGAATGTTCAGTTGTACATTGAAAGTGGTCGCAATGGGATTCGAGTTCAAAATTCGTCTTTCAAAGTTAGATCCAGATCAAGCTGGACAGGTGCTCCGAGCAGCGCCTTTTTACTCTGATTATGACCCTGCGAATGAGCTTTTCAACTTCCGCAATCGAGGAAAGCAGCCTTCCGATTGGCCAGCCCTCTGGGCCAAGATTGATTCCGATGGCATTTATCTCTGCGACAACGGTGACCGAGAGGTCTTTCAAGCCGTGGTGGACTACATACGGCACAATGTGAATGAGGCGACGCAAGACTTCTGCATGGATGAACTCTGATCGTGCTTCAGTGTAAGCTTTCCCTTGACTTTGATTACGATATCTTACCGTATGGTGTGCCACCATCGGTTTGGCGCTCGTTATGTTTTACTATTTCGTTGTCGTGCGTCCAGAAGACAACGAGCGTTGTACAAATGCCTTGATCTCATCAGCCAAGAAGATCGTAGAAAAGTCTCCGTGATGTGCCTTTGGTTCCAGCACCAACCAGTGAGGGCTCTGCGCCTGGCTGTCCAGCTCTTTTGCGTGGTGTGCATCGATAATGGGATCATTAGCGCCGTGAATCAAGAGGACGGGAACCGTTTTGTTGCTTCTAATGAATGCGAGCGAACCCATGTCAGGCTGCGGGAATAGAAACTGTGGATAGAATCTGTAAAATGGAACACGCTCAATAGCAACCTGATTGATTGAGTTGTACGGGCTAATGAGGATCACTGCAGCGGATGGCGATTGTTGCGCAACATGGCTTGCGACCGCGCTTCCGAGGGAAACCCCGCACTGAATGCGCTTGTTCCGATTTCCCATCAATTCGATAATACCGGTACTCTCCCTTCGTTATGGTCGGTACTGCACAGTTGCTCGATTGTACGGGCGCCAAACCTGTTGCGGTTATTGCACTTGTTGCATTTATTGCATATGTATGGTGTGATGGTAGTCGGAGGTAACGTTATGGCAACAGTTTTAGACCGTCCATTCATACCGAGCAAGGCTGAGGCAGCTCAGGCTAAGGAGACATTTGAGCAGCTGCAAGCCGATAAATCCAATAAGCACTTCATTCTTGGCGCCCAGAGTGGACAAAGGGCTGCAATTCCAGAGAGTGTTTTCAAACTCGTTGTTGCACTTCTGGGTGAAATATCCCAGGGCAATGCTGTTGTGGTTATGCCGATGCGTGCGGAGTTGACGACTGTTGAGGCTGCAGATTTTTTGAATGTCTCGCGCCCGCACCTGATCAAGCTGCTGGAGCAGGGCGAGTTAGATTATCGTATGGTCGGCAGGCATCGCCGCATTTTATTTGAGGATCTTCTGAAGTACAAAGAGAAGACCAAGCGTCGGCAAATAAAAGCCATTGCGGAAATGACGGCGGAGGACGATGCACTTTTTGGCTTGGAGGAGTGATGAGCTAGAGAAGTGTGGATCGCATTCCTTGATTCTTCAGTACTTTTTCCGGTCTTCATCAGCAACTTGCTTTTGTTCTTGAGTAAGACCGAACTCTTTGAAGTTCGCTGGAGCGACGACGTCCACCGCGAATGGATCGAATCTCGTCTTCGGCGGTTTCCCGATGCAGATAGAGCGGCATTGGATCGTAAGAAGACGCGCATGGATGCTCAGTTTCCAGATGCGCTCGTTGATGGCTACCAATCACTAATCACTGAATTCGACCTTCCAGATCCTGATGATAGACATGTTGCTGCCGCAGCCGATAGGGCTGGAGCGAACGTGATCGTTACTGATAATGTTGATGACTTTCCTTCCAACAAACTGCGTCGAGGAACGTTTGCGCAAACTGCCGACGACTTCATCGCGGACCAAATCTATCTCACCAGCAGAAGTTCTCGAATAGTCGCCATTGCGTTAGTTCGGCACAAGAAAAGTTTGACGACTTCGAGACCAAGCTGGCGGCAATACTTCGAGCAGCTAAGAGCCAGGCTGCCAGAGACTTATGCTCTCGTCAATGATGCGGCATTTAGATCAATAATGGTGGACGTGCTTCTCAGTGGCGACTGGCAATACTAACTTATTTGCGATGCTTCTTTCTCCCTGCAAGCGCAACCTCGCCTTCCACTGGTTCTAGAATCACATCGTCCAACCAGACCTGTCCCGTGCCGTTTAGCAAAATCCCGTAAGTAATCTTCTGACTCGTAGCCGGTACATCGACCGCGACAGCATACTGATTCCAGGCTGTTGTGCCCTTGATTCGACTCTCGTACATATTGTCAAAGCACTCAGATTTTTCTTTCCAATCACCATCGACACGCAGCCATAGCTGTGCTGAAGCGCCTTCCGGTAAGTGCGTTTTTACGAGCGACGAGAATCTTACTCGCTTTCCGATGTATACATCTGGCTGAACCGATTTGGAGAGAAAGCCAAATGATTTCGGTCTTGGGACAACGGACTTGAGATACACGCATTGCTTTCCACTCTGTTCATCAGTTTCTTCGATGCCCGAGCGAAAATCGCTTTTGTCGCTTAGATACCAATCTTTGGCGTCAAACGTGGTTGTCATGCTTCGTTTTCCCTTTCTGGTTGTTCACCCTGTTGCTCGGCGCTTGATGGAAACCGCTTGATGAGATCGCGACGCTGTAGATATGCAAACATTGCTTGATTCAGATTGAAGCGCCCATTGCTAAAGTCTTGTCCGATGACGTCGCAGACCAATTCCTGAATCAACTGGAACATTTCTGTTGCCTGCGACTTTTGCGCCTGTTCGCCGCCTCCACTATTTATTTTTCTAACAGGGCTTTAAGCATCATCGGGGAACGCTTTTGAGCATTCTGCGTAAGGGGAACATGCGCAAGTGTGGCCCCCTTTTGTGGCACGTCAATTTATTTTGGGAACTGACATCACCCGGTTTTCGCTCGGAATTTAGGGTGACCGCGGCGAACTGCGATAATGTTTGATCGTTATGGCTAAAGATGTTTTCGAAGCGGCAAACCAAAGGATCGACGAATTCAATTTGTCGGACATCCACACGCATGAAGAATGGCAAGACTTCTTCTCAGCCGCAATCCAGCTACTGGAACATCCCGAAGAGCAGATGAAGGAATACGCGATTGAGCGGATCCAGAAAGGCATTTGGTCGGAGAATAGTCAACGCTATAGACAACCTGAATTCAAAGCAGCTCCGGCAGAAGAGCGTCTTCTTCCAATTCTCGATGCGATTATGCGGCAAGAGGGACCCGAGCATTGCCTGCTTCGCTTTACCAAATGGTCGTCTTTTTCAGAGGAGCATAAGACTACATTCTCTCGGTGGTTAGCTGATGCTGAGGAGAATAAAGCTGTTTCTGCAGACGTTTCGTCAACGGCCAAAGTCCAAGCGGAACTGTATGCAACGGATGACTGGGAGCAGGCTCGCCCAATTTTGGAACCATTCTTCGACCATTCGAATGATCTGCTCAGGGCCGCATCAGCTGCTGCATTCGGAGACATGTATGTAAATGGAGCGGATAATCTACCGCCGCTCAAGGCCGAAATGCAGAAGGTAAAGAACTGGGAAATTGAGAGACCGGGATTTGCAGGTCCGTTCCTCGGGCAACTGTTGATGGACGCCGACCAAGAGGGCGAGATCCCTGAGAGTGGTGTCAAGCTGCAAGACTGGATTCTCGAAATCATTGCAAAACGGAAAGCCGATGAACCGCACGTGCCGTTTTACAACGGCATTGATTTTCATGCACATGAAGTACTAAGCGGCAATCCAGATGCGGTACAGAAGCTAATTGAGTTCGGTGCCGAGTCGGTAGCAGCGATGGCCGCGACGGAAGAGAATCGTCCGATTCAAGGCATGCAAGGCATTCTCGAACAACTTGCAGATTCATCGGACGATTTCGTCGCTCGTGTGTGCTCATGGCATCTCGCTTATCACTATCGATCACTGCACGCGGCGGGACAGCGTCGCGGTTACGTGGAACTCGCTGAGCGTGATGATGTAGATATTTTTCTTGTTCTTGATCCAGCAGAGCATGGAGATCGTCCGTATGCGGCGACCATTTATCCGAGAGGGACTGTCCTGTCAGATGATGCTGCTTGGAAGTGGATCGACAGACTTATTCCACCAGATTTGAGACCGCCCATGGAAGATAACGATTGGCCTTATCAAACTCCACAAATTCGCTCTGACTGCGCAATGTACATGTACGGCGCGTACATCATCGATTTGTTCGGAGACTCTGAGAACAAGCAGTGGGAGCGAGTTTGGGTAAAATGGCCTCTTCGAAGTACGAAGTGGTGATTATTTTGCCTTGCGCAGCTTTGAAGCGCTTCGCCCGAGCACGTGTTCAAGTTTGTCTTCGTTCTCTTTAGAAGTGCGTGAATGTGGTTTGCAAAGTCGAGTGTCCGAGCACTTGTGCAAGCCAGCCTGGCGCCACCCCGTTCTGAAGGCAGAGCGACGCAAAAGTATGTCGAAGTTGATATGAAGGACGATGACGCAACCCATTTTGTTTGTTTTACATTGGCATCAGTCACGATCTGGTCACGAGCAGATCGTACTATTGGGATGCTCACTGCTAACGAATTTCACTTACTAACACACCGAATTATTTAAACCCGTGCTTGTTTGCACTCGTGCCGCCGCATTACAGCGACCGAGTGTTACTACACACAGGAAGGAGAATCCTCATGGGAAATGACCGCCCGACTGAAGCTGCCGAAGCTAGCGCTGTTGCAGGTAAGTCTTCATCTGTGCTCAGCTCCGACTCGATGAACTCGATGCACAATTTTGGTTCGATAAAGGATCAAATGACTGGAAAAGATACCAGCAATCTACACAGTCTAGAAATCGAAGGACTCGAAGGACTTAACAATAACTCGGTAAAAGCGCAGCAAGGAACTGAAAAACCTTCGGGCGCCTCTCTTGGCTCAGATGCACCACAGAAACAAGCTCCGAGCGAAAAGGCTGCCACCCCGCCGACCTCAGACTCTCCAAATCAACAAGCTTCGAACGAAAAACCTGTCAACGCGCCGAGCTCAGACACAGCACCACAGAAACAAGCTCCGAGCGAAAAGGCTGCCACCCCGCCGACCTCAGACGCACCACAGAAACAAGCTCCGAGCGAAAAACCTGTCACCGCGCCTACCTCAGACGCACCACAGCAACAAGTTCCGAACGAAAAACCTGTCACCGCACCTACCTCAGACGCACCACAGCAACAAGTTCCTATCCAAGAACCTGTCACTGCGCCTAGCTCAGACGCTCCACTACAGAAACGAGTTGCGAACTAAAAGTCGAGTGCGAAACACTTTAGCTATTGGTTGGTTCTCTTTGTCTACTTTGACTTGGTTTTGCGGCCAATTACTTTTGAAATGTTTCCGTTTTGCGCCGCCATTCCGTTGTTGCTACACTAGCGAATGACCGTCAAAGAAGTGGACAACATGTCAGAAATTGTTTCAGCATACACATTGTCGTCTGAAGTGTTGAGCAAGGCTGGGAAGTTTGTATCCGAGCGCCGATACGACCAATTCTGGAATGTTCTGGCGACTGAAGCCAAACCTGTAGTCCCCGGCTACGGCTACTCAGGCGCAATATTGTCTATCGTTTTTGAATGTCTAATCGAAGGTGGTATTGAGCTGCCAGTAAATTTAACAACCCTTACTGAAAGTGCGATGAGCGAATTGAATAAAATGGGGCTTGTGGTTGGTGCTCATCAAAGCGACGCGGCAAAGATCCTGGCTTTACTAGAGAGATTTAGCCGATCAGACGATCAACTTCATGCGTTCTACCATGAGTACACGAATGAATCCAGCCCTGAAATTGCCGAAGCGATGCGAGCGGGTATCGACTTCCTGCTTGAGGCTCTAAGAAAACTTCAGAAGCAAGGTGACTGGCTGATACTCTTGATTGGCTAAATATCGATTGCGATGCAAACCTTGAATTTGCACTCCGAGCACCCAAAGGTTTTGCACGGGTCTTCCGGTGATGATCATTCGTGTTGGCGATATGCCACTGTGATTCCTGGAAAGTTGATTCCTACATCCAGGCAGTTAGACGCTAGCGAACAGAAGATTGAGACTTTCTGCCATTGTCGGGTGTGTGAAGACGGTATCTCTGACTGTGGTGTACGGCACTTGTCCGACCATAGCCATTTGAACGACCGACATCACTTCTCCGGCGGAATGGCAGAGCAGCGAGCATCCCAGGATTTGGTTTGTGTTCTTGTCGATCACAGCCTTGAGCAAGCCCTTAACCTCACCGGACGTATTCGAACGCGGGATCTTGCTGGCCGCTATCTTTGCCACGTGCACGTCGAAACCTTTTTTTCTGGCTTGCTCTTCAGTTAGACCGACGCGTCCGAGTTCAGGATCGATGAAGAGCGTATATGGCACCAGTCTTCCAGTTGTTGTTCTATCTGCTCCATGCAAGACATTGTCTCTGATGATGCGAAAATCGTCCCAGGAAACATGAGTAAAGAATGGTCCGCCATTGCAATCGCCCATGGCCCAGATGTTAGCAGCCGCAGTCTCGAGCCTTGCGTTGACCTTGATATGACCACGCTCATCTGTAGTGACACCTGTAGCGCTCAGGTTTAACTGGTCAGTATTGGGAGTTCGTCCTATTGCAACCATCAAATGGGTGCAGGAAATAGAATCATTACCTTCTAGCGTGATCTCGATTTCGCCGGCACTATTTTGTTTGACCGACTGAGCCTTTGCTCGTGAGCGAAACGAGATTCCTTCTTCCTCCAGGATTTGCTTCACCGCTGCAGCAACGTCGTCATCTTCCATCGGCAAGAATCGTTCGTCGCGTAAAAGCACAGTAACTTTGCTTCCCAGTCGTCGAAAAATCTGAGCAAACTCAAGAGCTATATAGCCACCGCCAATGATGACCAGGTGTTCGGGAAGCACGTCTATTTCCATTATGGATGTGCTCGTCAGGTACGGCACTTGGGACAGTCCTTGTAGCTCTGGAACTGTAGTGCGACTGCCGGTGTTTATGTAAATCCTCTCCGCTGTCAGTAGCCTGGTTCGTCCACTGTCTAGCGCTACCTCAATTTGTCTTTGTCCCACGAATTTTCCAGTACCAACGATCAGCTCCATATTTGGTGTCGTGGTGAACAGGTTCCAGTGAGCGTCGACCATACCTTTTACGATGCCGCGCTTCCTTTCTATAATTCCTTGCAGGCTTGGCCCAGCCGCTGCAACATCGATACCAAAGTGTTTTGCATTTTTTATAAGGTCAAGTAGTTTGGCGCTGGCTACCATTGCTTTTGTCGGAATGCAAGCGACGTTGATGCAGGTACCGCCAATCTGTCCTCTCTCAATCAGAGCGACGTTACGACCAGCCACACCTAGCGCCATGGCCAGTGACTTCCCGCCCTTACCGCCGCCGAGCACGATGTCGTCAAAGCTTTCCAAAATTGACAATGGTTTCCCTCGATTTTGAACTCTCACTAGATCAACTGCAATATTCTAACATCGACTCTCCGTGAGTTTTTGTGTCAAGTGATTGCCAGCATGCAATGGAGATAGCTCGGCTCTTAAGAGTTCTGGTTCTGAACAAATCAAGACGGCAAAAAGTCGCGCAGTGCAGAGCAGACCCAGTGCCCTTGATATTGCTGGTGTTGCATCGTACAGCAAAAAAAACATTGATGTGGCTTGAGAAATATCTACTTAGATATTTTAAGTTTAATCGAGTAGCAGATAAGAGCACTACCAGCGGTGTCAATCAAATTGTGAATGGCAGAAGTTCCATTCGCAAATCTGCCATGCTTTGAAAACGTTCATCCGGATTTTTTGCCATCATTCTCATTATGATCGCTTCCAGTCGCGGATCGACGTTTAAATCAGGAAACTGCTTGCTCAGCACGGGAGGCTGTTCGGTCACTTGCTTCAGCAGAATCTCGATTGGAGTCCGTCCATCAAAAGGTGTGGTGCCTGAGATTACTTCGTATAGAAGGCAACCCAAACTATAGATGTCTGTGCGGTGGTCTTGCGAATGTGCGCGACACTGTTCGGGACTCATGTAAGAAGGACTGCCTACAACAGTTCCGTCTTGCGTGAGCTTCTGTTCTTTTGGTTCTGTCTCTGTGAGTTTCACGATTCCGAAATCCACGATTCTGACTATCTCTTCGCCTGCGCTGTCTCTGGCAAGCAGAATGTTTGTTGGTTTCAAATCTCGATGGACAAGTCCCTGCTCATGCGCATATTGCATCGCATCGCACATTTGAACAAATATGCGCGCAGCGCGTTTCACGTCCAATCGTTTTTCCAATCTCGTTAGTTGAAGCAGGCTCTGGCCATCAACAAAGTCTGTAATAAAGTACAACTGACCACCGGATGATATGCCGAAATCGTAGAGCGAAACTAAGTTCTTATGCGAGAGTTTGCTGATCGCTGCCGCTTCTCGTTGAAACCTAGCGCGTGCTTCATCGAAGTGTGGAACGTTTCTGTTCAACATTTTCATGGCATACAAATCGCCAGTGACTAAATTCCTGACCAAAGAAACGGTCGCTGATGAGCCTCGTCCCAGCAGTCGCATCACCTGATATTTGTCGACGATAATATCTTCAGTCGGAATCGATTCATCAGTCATCTTCCAGAGAACTGACGCCGCGTGGTTGTAGCAGGAGCATTCGCGCGAGTCTTTACCGCACGATTTGCAAAGTTGTTGTGGTGTTCCTGATTGAGTCACGAAATTACTATTCCCGGATAACCCTAATTGTAATGGTTTAAGCCCCTCGATGCCTGATGGCAGTTTAAGCCTTTCGATTCTGAGGCGCTGGAAGCTTAGGAGCGTGGACCCGCAAAACTCTGCATCCACGAAAGTGGCACGATTAAACACCAATCTCGCTGTTGAATTTTTTCGAAGTGGTTGCGAACCCGAGTGTCCGGTTTGAAAGTTGTTTCACTTTGTTTGTGTACGAGCCATGCCTTCATGGAAATCGAAAGTACGTGCGGCTTTCACTGCTGTCAGTTTGTCGCTCTTGTCAGTCAAAAAGCTTTTGAGGACTGGACTTTACCACGCCGGAGGGTTCCGATTGATCTCCCACGACGATAGTCGATAATCCATTTTCGAGTGGTTTAATGCTAAGTTCTTCCTTGCGAAATTTTGAATCTAGCTTTACTACAACGTTTCCTTCTTGATCGAAGAAACCTATTGGAACGTCGTTCACGTCGCGATCGTTGAAAAAAATATAGTCACCAGCTTTAGTTACACGAAATTTCGTCCTGTTTTTGTTTGTGCACAGAGGCAGTTGCTGTCTTCGAAATTCCAGTTTTCGTGTTGCCCGTTTTCGCTAAAGCTGCCTGCGAGAAAGTTAGGGCGAGAATGACTACCAGTGATGCCCAGCATGCCCAACAAAGTAGGATTTTAGGTTCTTTACTGAATCGTGTTTTAATCATATTTCCTCCGAGTCGATTGTTCGACTATTCTGCTTCGCGGGATCAAGACGGTAGATTCGTTGTGGTAACGCCCCATTTACAGGATGAGCAAACCCAAGTGCAATTAGTCCCTTCTGGGGTGAAACTCACTGGCCGAGCACAATCTGGACATTGCCTTCGATCCATCGCTTCTTGCACTTTGATCAACTCCAGCAACTTTTCTTTCTTCATGTTAGGCATGTCTATCGATCGCTGTTCTGAATTTACGGGTTCATAATCCGGGATCGCTGTTTCTTGAACCACATAACCGCAGAGTGGACACTCGAACCATCGTTCCTGGTGTAGCTCGCTACAGCGCAAGCACATATATAATCTCACTCGATACCTATCTCAGTCGGGTTCCATCTCTATTATTCCCCTCCAGAAGTTTTGTACGCTGGTCCGCCAGCCCAAAACCGTTAGCGCTTGATTTGACTCGGCTTCGGGGTGCTATTATTTTTCAATGACTTCTGAACGTTCAAATTTTAATACGACTCTTAATTCCCAGGGTTTCACATTAATCAAAGACGCAGTTGACGCCGGTCTGCTTGTTGAGTTGACGGCGGCTGTGGAAGCAGTTCGCCATTCGCATACTTCACCTGGGTTGCGGAATCTTCTTAGTCGATCTGATGCTGTTCGAAGATTCGCTTATTCGCCCGTTGCGATGGAGATTGCATCCTGCGCTGTGGGAGAGTTCGCTCGTCCAGTCAGATCTATTTTGTTCGATAAAACACCTGCGTCGAATTGGTATGTTACCTGGCATCAAGATGTGACAATTCCGGTCAAAGAAAAAATTGAAGTTGAGGGCTTTGCTCCCTGGTCTGTGAAGGATGGAATCGTCCACGTTCAGCCGCCGGCCTCGATATTGGAACGGATGGTTTCGCTGCGAATTCATTTGGATCCGTGTTCTGAAGAAAACGGTGCAATAAAATTTATTTTGGGTTCGCATCTCAAAGGTGTTCTCGAGGCACCGGATTTGGTGCGCTGGCGAGATACTAATGATGCTGTTGTTTGTGCTGCTCAACGGGGTGATATCATCGCTATGCGGCCTCTCGTTCTGCATAGCTCGTCAGTATCTCAAGCTCCCGAGCACAGGCGCGTTTTGCACATCGAATACGCTGGTGTAGATCTGCCGTCAGACTTAGAATGGGCGGAGGCCTGACCATGGGACTCGATACCGTTGAACTTATTATGGCTATTGAAGAGGAGTTTGGTGTAGATATACCAGACAAAACTGCAGAAAAGATTTTCACCGTCGGCGATGTTTATGAGTTTTTGAAAGCGCACGTGGCGACTTCAGATCCTGGTGTTTGTCTAACTCAGCAGGTGTTCTATAAGCTCCGTCGAGCGCTAATCGAGAACTACGGACTGAGACGACATGAGATCAAGCTCGACACTCGAATGACTGATTTGATGCCTTTGAAGGACATTGAGGAAGGTTGGCCGTTTCTAGAAATGTTTATAGAACTAAAGACGCCACCTTTTAGAGTTGCTATGGCTACGATAC
Source organism: uncultured Candidatus Obscuribacterales bacterium (assembly GCA_964600935.1). GTDB lineage: Bacteria > Cyanobacteriota > Vampirovibrionia > Obscuribacterales > Obscuribacteraceae > JADYXR01. The sequence goes on along the minus strand of CAZRMH010000146.1, from coordinate 5,009 downwards.
TGTGGCCGAGAATCGAAAATTTAACGATGCGTGATTTGATTCAGTATTTGATCCATATCAATGAAAAAACTCTTGTTCCGAAGCGTGATTCAGACGAGGAGCTTTGGTTTCGTTTGGTCAAAGTATTTGTTAAGCAACTTAATGTTCATCCACACGAGGTTCGTTATGAAGCGTCAATCGCTCGAGACCTCGGAGTAGACTGAACTATTGTTAGTAGAAGCCCGAAGGGCAAAGTCTATTTTGTGAGAATTTTACCGCCGACGCTTTTGTCGCCGTTTCGAAAAATCCATGGTGGTATCGGATTCGGTGCTGCCCATAGTCCGCGGCGGGATGTCTTCGCTTCGGTGTGAAGCCGCTTTAAAGTCTCGTCTTTTGGCGCAAATTTGTCGCTCCACCAGGCCAGTCCTTGTCGAACCAATTCTTCATTTAGATTCGTTCCATCGGCTAGAGTAACTATCCCGATTAGGCGATCCATTTTGTCTTTGCCGCGAAGGTCGATGGTGACTGTTTTTCCATAGCACTTAGCGTTCGTGAAAGTTCGAGCTTCTTGACCGTAGTCTTCACCTAACTCCGGGCAATCAACGCCATACAAGATTACTTTTGCTTTGCCATCGCTAAGCTGAATGTTGAATGAATCGCCGTCGATAACCGAGATTACTTTCGCTGAAAAGGAGGCTGCGCGAGCTTGAGGCACAATGCAAAGAAACGCGAACAACGCGATAAATTGGCTAAGTGTTTGTTTTCGAAACATACTGCGCCTCACTGGAGAGTAAGTATTCTACTCTATTTCTGCGCTTCTCCGGACGGCGAAAGTGTTTTGATATTTGTTGCTTATGTTGACGACGATCACAAAGTCCGTGGGGGGACTACGCTGAAAACGCTGTCAGGGGAACACTTTACTCACATTTGAAACGTAGGATCGGGTTCTGCCCCAATAGTGTGTGTTATGAGCGATTTGAGTTCAGACTTGATCAGCCGCGCGGGTGAGCATAGCAATGTCGGCTCGCTCACTTTGGTTCATGATCAGCATCATGAAAGTCTTGCCGACTATGCCAAGCATATGGTGGCGATTCCTGATGTAGATAATTCGTCTACCGAATCGTGCACTGACAAGTTGGCCCGTGAAGCTCGCGTACTAACTTATGGCGTCGGTGGAGCTTTTGGCGATGTCGCTCAAAATCCAATTTCAAAGCTGCCTGAAGTCGCTTCAGCCGGAGCTTTTGGTGTTGGCGTCAAAGTGCTTCAAAAGGCTGGGACCGGTGGAAAGGTTGTTGTTGGAGCGGTAGGCGCTGGTATGGCGATCAAAATGGGCTACGATGAGTGGACCGGCGATCGGTGGAGCAAGTTTTGTGGCGCAATCAGTTCGGCTTGGGACTCGAGTTCGAATTTCGAGTCGTCCGTCGAAGCCACCAAACACAGTGTCGGATCATTGGCTGTTGATCTTAGTGTTGGCACGCTGGCCTACAAAGCCGTTGGATTGTCTGAGCCGATCATGTCTCGTTCGTCGTCTCTTACAAAAAATGATCTGAGCATGTCATTCATAGAGCAGTCTCGTTTGACGAAGGCTACAGAATTTTCGCGACTGGGTGAGCGTTCTTCTAGTATCTTAGGGGAGCCTTCACTTCCACTTCGAAGTATCGCGAAGGTTCCGACCTACAGGGAATTCACACTGCTCGGTGAGCGAACAAACTTCACCACCCTCGGTGGCGCGGCGTTAAAAGAGTCTGCAATAGGGCGAGAGCCTGCCAGACCACTGTCCGTCGAAAAACCGCTTTCTAAGTCAATTGAGAGCGTATTGCCACTACAGGCTTCGAACCTCACTGACAGTCTTAAAGCGAATCTGCTCAGCGGTAAGGTTGAGGAGTTTGGCTATTTATCAGCTATTCGAGAGGTTGCGGCAGTCGAGATGGAAGCGGGATTCCGACGGGGTCGCGCTTCTTATAGTGCGATAGCAGATACGCTTGAAGTAATGTCCCAGCAAGCTGGTCCCGAATTCGCGCCGAGGTATGGAGACGTGGCTCGACTCGTGCGGCAATACTCGCAGCGGTTTCCCAAAGATTGATTGGCTGAATCATTTTTTTAGGGACTCCGTTACCCTCGTGGCCGAGCCACGTTGAACCGCATCTCGCATTTCGACATTAGTGCTTCGGCATCTGGCCGGCGTGACGAAGTGGCTAGTTCACGAGATAATTAAAAACTCGATAAATACGCCGCTCTATATCGCAAATGGGTAAATGCATTTGAGTTTTACAAGAAAAATAATTTGGAAAAACAGCGTTGTATCTTTGACTCTTTGTCTTGCAATTATGTTTACTGTTGCTTCCCTAAAGCATGCTCAAGCGAGTTCTGATGAGACTGTCTCGGAATTAGCGCGAATGTACAAACAGGATCAGATGGATAGGATGGAACTCGGACCCAGTCCGACAGCTGATAAGTGGAAGGTGCTTGCTGAGAACGACAAGCTGCATCATGAGCGAGTTTTGGAATTGCTGAAACAGGATAAAGTGCAATCCGCTGACGACTTTTATTACGCCGCGATGATCATGCAGCATGGCTCCACTCCAAGCGATTACACGCTCGCGCATATTCTTGCTATGGCTGCCGCGCAGAAAGGAAATAAAGACGCAATCTGGCTTAGCGCAGCATCTTTCGATCGCTTAATGCTGAGCGCTAAACAGCCACAAGTTTTCGGAACGCAATTTTTCAGCGACCGAGGGGCGCCACTAAAACTCAACGAACCTTGTGATTCGCAACTTATCTCTGATTCTGTCCGTAAGCATTTCAATGTGCCGACAATCAAAGAAAACTTAGAACGTCTGAAAAAACTGAACGATGAAAAATTGTTCGTCCCGAAAAACGAATAGCAGTTTTGAAATGAATTCTAACTAAACAAAAGAAACTCGTAAGCTGAGCCTGCGAGTTTCTTGTATGTTTTGTGAACCGAAGTTATGCTGCGTTCACGAGTTTATCGGTCTTTGTTTTTTTCTTTTTTCTCGAGTTTTGCAGCTTTCTTTTCTTTCTCGGTTTTAGCCGGTTTCTTCTTAACTTCTTTCTTTTGGTTCTGTTCTTTTCCCATGACTGACTCCTAGATCATCATTAGTCTATAAAGAGTATAGCGCTAGATTTTTCGATTGGTCAAAAACCTGCGCTTTGATGGAATATCTAGGGTTGGCGGCTGATAGTCGCGAATTCCACCAATTTCGATGTCGAGTGCTAACCCACCGCTATAAAAATTTCGACGCGGTTGGAGTGTAAGCGGCTTGCCGTCGATCTTTCGAAACAGATCGGTGAGCATACTCTGATCTTCGACGGGCTCCGAGTTGTTCGGGTCAGTAATTGTTAGTTGGGTTCCCAAGCGACCTTTACATAACCCAAGAGCAGTTTGTTCGTCTCCCCCGAATTCTCTCAATTCACACCAATTCAATGGAGTGCCTGCCAATGGCTGACCGGCATGCTTGCCACCATTTTCGGTGCCCAAATTCTTAACGTTATCTCTAAACAGGATGATTGGTGATAAACCACCTTGAATACGAGTATCAGCCATGACAGAACTCTGAGACTCAGAAGTGACGCCCACTGGAAAGGGGTCACGGTCCAGGAGGCGGCGCGAAATGGTGCCATCCTTCGCGAATTCGTAAGCGTAAATGTCTTTCATGCCGACTTTGAATGGAGCGTTCACCATGGCAAGAACTGCGTCGAGCCTGGGTTGCAGATGGCCGTTTCTCAACCAGTAGTACAGATGCTCTCCAAATTGTTTAGCTGTTGAAGTTTCGTCTTCCGACTCTGATTGAGACATCGATGCCGTTTTGTCGACAGGGAAGTCACCGCCGACGACATCATAGGTAGCCACTTGTTTGTCAGTGAAATTTCCTTCTTTAAGAAGATCATTCCACGAAAGTAAGCCGGCAACCGGCTGACCTGAGAAGCGTAATGTCATCAAACCCTTAGGACCGAGATCGGGCATGGTGTAAGGCTGACAATATGCGACGACTTGCATCTTCGTATTCGGATCGCTACCTGCAGGAAGAAAGGGCAGCCATGGATTTTTGCGTGAAATCACACATTCTATTTTAACTATCGTGTTGATATGTTTGTCGTCAGCCGGTTGAAAGTCAGAGTTGTTGACCAGTCGCGATGACGGTCCAAGACCTGCGAACGTGAAGTTCGTCCCGCATGCCGGAACATTGATGAACGATTTATATTCGCCTGCTCTGATTTCGTTCGGTTTCAATTGAGCCATCTGTAGCGGTTGTGGAATTTTGATGGTGGACATGCCACCACTTTTTAGCCAACCGTTAGTCAGTTCGACAGTTTCTAATCGTGCGGTGTTTGGCAGATTGTTGTTGAGATAGTCGGTGACATCTTTGACCGGATCTACAGTTACTCCCTGTATGTCGGTTGCTTTTGTGCTGAGGGTTCCACTCAGGGATTTCTCGATCAAGGCATTGAGATCATCAGTAGTTTCACTCAATGCTTTGTGGTCGACTTCCGCAAGATTTTGCATCGCTGCATTGTTGAGTTCATGCGCGACGATCGTATTTTGTCTGACTGTGCCGACCAGGGTGTTGATACCGATGACTGGCAACGGTTCACCGTCTCGAGCGCATGTGGCTTTTCCGATCGGTGGATAGTTACTGAGCGAAACCCAACCGAAATTTCGGTCGTTGATGATCATCTTTGAAAGGTCGTTTGCGGCGATCAATCCAGCTGCGTCAACGACTGTTTGCACTCTGCTCCTATCGATTACGTAAACTCCGGTTTGAGTGATCATCAAAACTAGTGGCACGACGATGAAGCACGCGGAGACGAGGATGATGATTAAAACGTTACCCGCGCTCTGGCGAATTCGATTTCCGTGTTTCTTCATTGCCATCTCCATGGTCCGCGTGGTTTGCCGCTTCTCTTCGTGGCTTTGGCCGGTCTTCTAGGGTTTGGAATATCCGGGAGTCCGCCCGTGGCAGCCGGCGCCGGTGGTGTTCACCTCCTACGACTACGGCGCGCCCATCGAC